>JALQUE010000359.1 GCA_023260815.1 Roseovarius sp. | reverse complement strand
CATGTGGCGGCATATAGTCGACAGGCGCGCCCTCGGGAAGGGAAAACCGGTTGTTGGCGAGGGGCAGGGCGCCTACATTTTCAAGAGCATCGGGTAAAGGGGGCTGACATGCGGTTGTTGTTGCGTTTGGTGGGGCTGGTGATCGTCGTGGTCGTGGTCGCTGTTGGGTCATTGCTCTTGCTTCCGGGGGACCGGATCGCCAAGATCGCCGCTGAACAGATCAGCAGCGCGACAGGCCGCGATGTCAGCTTTTCGGGCCGGACCACCATCAGTTTCTACCCGGTTCTGGGGGTCAGCACGGGCGAGGTGCTCGTTGCCAATGCGGACTGGTCCGATGGTGGACCGATGCTCGAGGCTGACAGTCTCAAGATCGGGGTGGAGCCGGTGGCGCTGTTTGGTGGCGATATCCGGATAACGGGGCTTGAGGCGGTCAATCCAAGTGTTTTGCTGGAACGCGCCGCTGACGGGCGCGTCAACTGGCAACTGGGCGTCGAGGGCGTGGCGCCTTCGGGGCAATCCGAACCCGGGCAACCCGCCCGGTCGGAACGGCTGGCGCTGACGCTGGACCGCGCGCTGATCTCCGATGCACTGGTCACCTATCGCGACCACGGCACGGGTGAAACGCTGAGCCTTCGGAACATCAACCTTGATCTGCGCTGGCCGGATTATGATGGCGCCGCGACGTTCGAGGCTTCGGCCATGCCGGCGGGCGCGGTGGTGAACGTCTCGGGACAGCTGGACGAGGTGGGCACCTTCATCGAGGGCGGTGTCACGGATCTTGTGGCCAGCATCAGCACCTCTGGCGGAACACTTGATTTTGACGGCCGCGCGGGCGTTCTGCCGCAATTGGGCGGGCGGTTGACCGCAGATATGAGTGATACAGCGGCTTTCCTCGCGGCGTTCGGCGTGTCGGGTGTGGACATCCCGCAAGGCATGGGGCGCGCCATCACGCTTGCCACCGACCTGACCCTGTCCGAGGACATGCGCCTGTCGCTGCGCGACACCGCGCTGGCACTGGACAACAACAGGCTTTCGGGGGCGGCGGATGTGTTCATGGGGGGCGATCGGCCACGTCTGAACGCACAGCTGACGGCAGGCGCCTTGGATTTCTCGGCACTTGCCGCAGGCAGCAGCCCATCGGCCACATCCACCACGGCGCAGGGCGGTGGCGCGACGGGCGGCAGCGTGCCGACCGACGGGTGGCCCAAAACCCCGATCGACGCCAGTGCCCTTGGTCTGGCGGATGGCGAGGTGGCGCTGGTGGCCGACAGCATAGACCTTGGGGATCTGAAGTTGGGCAAGACGCGCACATTGGCCACGCTGACCCAATCGCGGCTGGTCTTTGCGCTGCGCGAGGTGCAGGCCTATGACGGAAACATCACCGGCGAATTCGTGCTCAACAATCGGTCTGGCCTTTCCGTGGGCGGCAAGATGACCGCCGCAGGCATCAATCTGGAGACGTTCCTGAGCGATGCGGTGGATATCTCGCGCTTTGCCGCGAAAGCCGATGGAGAGGTCAGCTTCCTTGGTGTTGGCCAATCGCTGCATGCGATCATGAACAGTCTTGAGGGCCAAGGCGGGCTACGCACCGGGCGCGGCGTGATCTCGGGGATTGATCTCGACAAGCTGATGCGCTCAGGCGATGCCAGCGGCGGCACGACCGTGTTCGACAGTCTGAGCACCAGTTTCACCATGCAGGCAGGTAATCTGTTCAACACCGACCTGTTGCTGAGCCTGCCTTTTGCCAAGGCGCGCGGCGAAGGCCGCGTTGGGCTTGGTGCGCGCGACATCGATTACACGTTCACCCCGACCTTGCTGGAGGGCGACACCCGCAAGGGGCTGGCGATACCGGTGCGCATTCGCGGGCCATGGTCCAATCCCCGGATTACCCCGGATCTGGAAGCGGCGATCGATCTGAATTTCAAGGAACAGAAGGACGAGTTGAAGGCCAAGGCCAAGCAAGAGGTCAACCGGGCTGTTCAAAAAGAATTGGGTGTCACCGTCGAGGAAGGGCAGTCGGTGGAAGATGCCCTGAAAAACAAGGTCGAGGACGAGCTGAAGAAGGAATTGTTCAAGCTGTTCGACTGACGCAAAAAGCGCGCCGGGCCAAGCCTGACGCGCTTCCTTTCATGTCGGTCTCAGCCGGGATTACCGCTTGCGGTCGCGACGGCTGCTCATTGGTTGAAAGGCCACGCCCACATGCGCTTCGCAGTAGGGTTTGCCGGATTGGACGGGCAGGCCGCAGAACCAGAAATCCGGTGTCGCAGGATCGCCCACAGGCCATTTGCAGGTCCGCTCGGTCAATTCCATCAAGGTGAGCTTCTTGGCTTTCTTCTCGATCTCGCTGACTTTGGCCAGAGCCGCCGGATCAATCTCGTTGGTCGACGGCTGAGGTGGCAAGGGCTGCCCTGCCGGGATGATCTGTCTGGCGCGCGATACCGGGGCTTGCGGTGCGGGAACCGAAACCTCTTTGGGTTCGGGCGCGGGCTTGGGTTCGGTCTTGGCGGCGGGTTTGGCGGCTGCCTTTGACTTGGCTTCCGACTTGGCGGCTGGCTTGGCCTTGGCTGCGGTGTCCGCGCCAGATGCCGCCGCGCCGTTTCGGTTCGACAGCCCGAGGCGATGCACCTTGCCGATCACGGCATTGCGCGTCACACCGCCGAGTTCCTTGGCGATCTGGCTGGCCGACTGGCCCTCGCTCCAGAGTTTCTTAAGAAGTTCGACGCGTTCGTCGCTCCAGGACATGGTGGCTTCCTATCTCAAAAGGCGGCCGGTTGCCCGCGCCGCCCTGATTATTCCGTGGTCGCCCTATTCTAATCACTCATCAGTAAGTTACAAGGCGTCGAATCATCCATGACCGAAGGGGATCGCATGACCAACATCAGCAATATGGGGACTCGGCGTTTCGGGCGCGTGAACTGGCTGGGTTTATACACGCTGGCTGCGCGCGAAGTTCAGCGTTTCATGGCGGTCTGGACACAAACCCTGCTGGCGCCGCTGGTCACTGCGGGGCTGTTCATGGTGATCTTTTCGATTGCGATCGGCCCGCGCCGTGGCGATGTCATGGGGGTGGATTTCACGACGTTCATTGCACCCGGCATCCTGATGATGACCGTGATCCAGAACGCATTCGCCAATACGTCGTCGTCGATCGTGATCTCGAAGGTTCAGGGCAATATCGTGGACACGCTGATGCCGCCGCTCAGCGCGGGCGAAATGGTTTTGGGCTACATGGCGGGCGGTGTCGGGCGGGGCATCTTCGTGGCGCTTGCGATTGCGTTGGGGCAATTCGTGGTTCTGGGGTTGGTGCCGGCGCATCCGCTTTGGATGATCGTTTTCGTGGTGCTTGGCGCGGCGTTCCTGTCCGGGCTTGGTATGGTTGCGGGGATTTTCGCGAACAAGTTCGACCAGATGGCCGCGATTACGAACTTTGTTGTCACGCCGCTGGCCTTCCTGTCAGGCACCTTTTATTCGGTGCAGGCATTGCCGCCTTTGTTGAACAAGATCACACACTTCAACCCGATTTTCTACATGATCGACGGGGTGCGCTATGGAATGCTCGGCATATCGGACAGCTCGCCCTGGCTGGGGCTTTGCGTGGGTGTGGGGGTGACCGTCGCCATTTCGATCACCGCGTGGTGGATGTTCGCCCGCGGCTATCGTCTGAAGGCTTGAAGGGTCAGCTGCACAACCGTTCGGCCCGCTCGCCGTAGGCGCGGTAGGCGGCCCAGAAGCGTTCATCGATGGTGCTATCGGATTGCCGGACATCCTGTGCAAGTTGTGGGTTGTTGTAAAAGACGACGGCGCGGCGCTGCTGTGCGCCGTTCAGGGTCTGGTTTGCTGCGGCCTGAATGCAGCCGCACAGCGCACGCGATCTGGCCTTGCGATCAGACGCGAGGCAGGCCTGATTGAGCGGCCCCGATGCCATCGGAACGCCGCCTGACGGGCCTGAGCCGCCACGGTACCTATCACCGCCGCCGCCGCAACCGGCCAGAAGCATCGCCAAACCAAGGATAATCGCCTGTCGCATCGTGTTCGCCTCTTTGATCGGGATCCGGTGCGGTTATCGGCCCGCCTGCATGGTCCCGGTTGTCTACTACCTGTGTGATCATTGCCCGAACAGTGGTATTTTTCAATTCACAAGGTGACGCATTGCTGCAAGACTCAACCAGATTTTATGAATGGATAAACGGCCCGGAGGCCTTATGGAATTTAGTCTGTCGACGATTTTCTTCATATTTTTCATGGTGATGATCCTGCAACCAGTCCTGACGGGGCGCATTTTCGCCTTCCGTCGCGAGCAGGCGATCCGTGCAATCGAGCGACAGCGTCGCAGTCGCGTGATAACGATGATCCACCGGCAGGAGCGTCGCAGTTTCTTTGGCGTCAATGTCAGTCGGATGATCGATCTGGAAGATGCGCAATCGATCATCTCGGCGATCAAGGCGACGCCAGCCAACACGCCGATCGATCTGGTCCTGCATACGCCCGGAGGGCTGGTTCTTGCGGCCATGCAAATCGCCCGCGCGGTTGAGGCTCATCCCGCGAAAGTCACTGTTTTCGTTCCGATTTATGCCATGTCAGGCGGCACGCTTATCGCACTTGCCGCCGATGAAATCGTGATGGGAGAGTTCTCGATGCTGGGGCCGATAGACCCGCAAATCATGGGGATTTCAGCGGCCTCGATCATTGCGGCGCGGGATGCCAAACCGGTCGAGCATGTCTCGGATGTGGCGCTGGTTTTGGCGGATGTCAGTGACAAGGCCATCGCGCAGGTGGTGCGGGGGGCGGTGGAGATCATGACGCCGAGGATGGACAGGGACAAGGCCGAGGCGCTGGCGAAGACGTTGGCGTCGGGGACATGGACGCATGATTACGCGCTGACACCTGCCGAGGCGCGCGAGCTGGGGGTCGAGGTGACGGTGGGGATGCCACCGGAAATCCTTGATCTCATGAAACTTTTTCCGTCGCCTGTGAAACAGAGCGCGGTGGAGTTCCTGCCGTTCGATCCGCCGGGCAAGAAGCTGGGGTGAGGGTGGCAAAGACCGCAAGATTTATTCCGGCGCCCGTGACACGGAGTGCGGTGGATAGGCTGATGTTCGGGCCGTCGGGCAGGGAGATGGGGTGAGGGTGGCGAATCGCCGTCAAGCCATTGGTTAACCAGACAAAACAGCCATCGGTATCGCGTCTGTATCACGTCGGTATCGCGTCGGTATA
>JALQUE010000120.1 GCA_023260815.1 Roseovarius sp. | reverse complement strand
TTGCCCGACGGCTCCGGGATCGAGGCCGTGCGCGCCTGTGCTGCCGCCGATTGGCACGTCGATGCGCTGGTCGTGTCGATCTTCGGGGATGAGGCCCGCGTCATGGAGGCGATTCAGGCCGGTGCCAAGGGCTATGTCCTCAAAGGCGGGGCTCTGGATCAGATCGGCACCGATATCCTGTCCGTTCTGGACGGTGGCAGCCCGATCAGCCCCGGTATCGCCCGGCATCTTCTGGCGGTGGTCAAGGATCGGGGCATGCGCGGTGCGCTTGCGGGGGTGTCGCCGCTGACCGAGCGTGAAACCCAGATTTTGCAGGCGGTGTCCCGTGGATACAAGCGCCACGAGATCGCGATACAACTGGGTATCAGCACCGGGACGGTGGGCAACCACATCACGTCAATCTACCGCAAGCTCGAGGTGAGCTCGAACATGGAGGCCGTCGCGCGGGCCTCGAAGAAAGGGTTCCTGTGATCCGTCGCGCGCTGAGTAATGGTGCCGGCGTGTTTGCTTGGGTCGCCGGTCTGACGGCGGTGATCTTTGCGCTGAACATTGGCCAGATCCATGAGATTCCGGGTAGTGTGATGGTGCAGCAGGTGATGCTGTGCGATGATCGGGACTGTGCGCGCGGCGATATGGTGGATTTGCCGTATTTTTCGCAAACGCGCTTTGATCCGCAGCCTGAAACCAAACACATGCGCGTCACGCTGCGCCAGACGACATCGCCCGATGTGTTGAACGCGCTGTATTTTCCGAAGCTGTCCGATAATCTGGATGTCTGGGTCAATGGGCAGCTGCTGCATCCCAATACGGTGCCGCGCCGTTTGTGGAATACGCCCTTGCTGGTGACGGTGCCCGGACCTCTGGTCGCGACAGGCGAGGTGCAGATCGCCCTTGCGCTTCGGGGCATGCCGCCCGAGGGGGTGGACCTGCAACCGTTTTTCTATGGTCCGAACAAGCTTCTGGCCCCGTATCGGTCCGTGCGGGCCTTCTTTGGACCCGGGCTGGCGCGGTTCGGTCTGGGGTTGATGGGTATTCTGGCAGTCGCCCTGCTGGTGGTATGGGTCTTTCGGCGGCAGGAGCGCGACTATCTGTGGTTGGGTCTGGCCTGCGCCACGGCGCTGATCACGCTGGTGCATTTCGGCTATGGTTTCACGCCGACGGGGTATCGGCTTTGGACGATCATGTGGGTGTTGTCGGTGTCGCTATATGTGCTGTTCATCCTGAAATTTCTGTACCTGTTCATAGGCATCGCGCCGCATTGGCTGGAATCGGTGCATGCGCTTGCCTTGCTGGCGTTCGGGGCGTGGGTGATGTTTTTTCCGCCCGAATATGCCTTTGCGCTGTCGATGTGGGGCAATGTGGCGATTACCATTCCATCGGCGTTTCTTGTCCTGGTGGTCATGTGGGTCCATCGGGCCCGCATGACCGGGCTGGACTTCGGGATCTTCTTTCCCTGTCTCAGCCTTGCGATGGCTCTCGGCTTGTATGAGCTTTATATGTCAATGATCAACGCGCCGCTGCGCACGATGCACCTGTTTCACTTCATGCCGCTGGTGATGTCCTTGGCCTGCATCTGGCTGATCCTGTCGCGGCTGATCCATTCCTTGCGCAACTATGAGGAGCTGACTGTCTCGCTCAATGAGAGGATCATCGAGAAGTCTGCCAAGCTGGAGGCCAGTTTCGCGGAGCTGGCCGAAATCCGGCAGCGCGAGGCCATCGTGGCGGAACGCGACCGTATCATGTTGGATTTGCATGACGGGATCGGTGGGCAGCTTGTCAGTACGCTGTCCTATATGCGCCGCAATGACGTTGGCGATGACAGGTGCCGTCGTGCGCTGGAGGATGCGCTGCGGGATCTGGCGCTGATGCTGGACAGCATGGAAAACCACGACAGCCTGGTGACCCTTCTGGGGATGTTGCGCACCCGGCTGGAGGGATTGTTGAGTGAGAACGGCATTGAATTCGACTGGCAGGTTCACGGGGAGCCGCGGCCGCAGAACCCTGGCCCGTCGCAGGCCCTGAACCTGTCACGCATCGTGCAGGAGGCCATAACCAACGTGATAAAGCACGCGCAGGCGGATACGATCACGATTTATGTCGACGAAACCAGGATCAGGATTTCCGACAATGGCGTGGGTTTCGAGGTGGACGATCTGGTGATTGGGGATAATTTATCGCACGGGCTGGCCAATATGAAGCGCCGGAGCCAGTCGCTTGGCGCGCGGTTCTCTATGTCAAGTTCGTCTTCGGGTACGCATGTCATGCTGTGTTTCGAGTGATGGCTGGCCGTGGCGCCGCCAATCGGTGCCGGGGCCTTGCGCGCGATCACATGCCGCTTGAAAAAAGAAACGCCATGTAGGCCAGGTAAACAGCCAGCATCAGAACGCCCCAGAGGCGTCCGATGCGTCTGGTTGCACATAGCAGAACCAGCAGCAGGAGGCTGGCCCCGAGCATGATCGGTGCGTCGATATCGCGGAACCGGGTGCTGACCTCGATGGGTTGGATCACGACCGTAACCCCGAGAATCGCAAGGATATTAAAGATATTCGACCCGATGACATTGCCCAGAACCACATCCGAATGGCGCCGGATCGCGGCGACGATGGCGGTGGCAAGTTCGGGCAGGGATGTGCCGATTGCAACCAACGACAGGCCGATGACCGCATCCGGCACGCCGAAATCGCGGGCAATGTTGACGGCCCCCTCGACCAGCAGGTCGGCCCCGAAAACAAGGGCCGCGATGCCCCCCAGTGCCAAGACGGGTGGCAGCCACGGGCGCGGCAGGGGGATATCCTCGAATTCTGCCGCCTCGTTCTGGAATGTCCTGGCCGTCCGATTTCGCCTTTCCAGCCAGTAGCTTGCAAGAAGATAGCCAGCCAGAAGCATCAGCATCGCGATGCCGTGGGCACGGGTGATGATGGCGGCGTGCATCAGCGCCAGGGTCGCGGCTGACACAAGGGTGGCCACCAGCGCCTCGCGCAGGGCCGTGCGATCCCAGCCGAGGATCGGGGCGATGAGTGCCGCCACCCCGATGATCAGCAGGATATTCGCGATGTTCGAGCCGACGACATTGCCCAAGGCAATCTCGGGCGCGCCGTCGAGAGCCGCGTTGACCGACACCAGCAGTTCCGGTGTCGAGGTGCCGAACCCGACAATCACCAGCCCGATCAATAGCTTGGAGATGCCCAGCCGTTCCGCCAGGGCGACCGACCCGCGCACGAGCCCTTCACCGCCGACAAACAGAAGAAACAGACCGGTGGCCACGAGAAGGAGATCGTCAAACATGTAAGGTCCTGTCGGGTGGTGACCCGTGGTGATGAGCAAAGGCTATGCTGTCGCAGGTAAGATGGCGGTCGGGAAAAAGAAACAGGGCCATCAGAAAATTGTCGCACGGCGTTCGTATACAGCACAACGGCCAAGCGCGTTTGGGTTGCAATCGGACGCGCGGGGCATGATATCCCGGCCAAGGCCTTGAAAGGAAAGACATGCAGCGCGAGGATGGGAGAAAACGGAGGCCGTCGTTATCGCTGCCGATCCTGCGCACATCGCGGAGTCAGCAACTGGCGGGAACGCTGACCCTTGGCAATCTGCTTTCGGCGCTTGGGGAGGCGTCGTTTGGATGGGCGATTGTGGTGTTCTCGTTGCTGACGCTGCTGCCGCTTCCGCCGGGGGCCACGTTGCTGACAGCGGTGCCGTTGCTGGTCACGACGGGGCAAATGATGCTGGGATATCCGCATGTTAAGCTGCCCCGGCGACTTTCCGAACTGCGCATCGAGCAGGACAAGCTGCGGCGTACGGTGCTGCGTCTCAGACCGGTGACGCGGCGGTTGGAGCGGGTGTTGACGCCGCGCTATTCGGCGCTTTTTGCGCGGCGCAATGAGCGGCCCATGGGGCTGCTGCTGTTCGTGGTGGCGTTCGCTTTGTTTCTGCCGGTGCCGCTAAGTGGTTGGTTTCCCGCGATTTCCTTGTTCGTTGTCGGGGTTGGACTGGTGGAGCGCGATGGGCTGGTCAGCATGTTGGGTCTTGGCTTGGGGGCGGCGTCGGTGGTGTTGACGGCGGTGATCCTGATATCTCTTGCGATTGGGGCGGATGCGATGCTTCATTGATGTGGTGGATTAAAAATCGAACATAACCACATGTTAAATAACAATATTAATCGTTTTCTTTCGGTGGGATGATGTCCAGAATTCACCAGCTTTGGCAAGGCGAAATGTCACTTTCGGAGGCGTTCTGGACCTGGGCGCTGATGGGGGGTCTGCTTGTCAACGTCGCGACCAGCATCGTCTTTATGACACTGATTTCATTTGATCTTCCGGTTATTGCGCTGTTGGTCGGCTATGGGATTTCGCTGCCATACAATGTGGTGGCGACGGTCGGTGTGTGGCGCGCGGCGGGGCGCTATGACGGGCCGGCCCTGCATGCGGATCTGGCGCGTGGCGGGACGCTTGGGCTGATGGCGATATTGAGTTTGACCTGATAGCCGCACAGGTTGCGGTTGTGTAGGGATTGTACCAATCCTACGCGGGTTTGGTACGGTTTCAGGGGTCATCCCGTGAATTTGTGTCCCTTTGGTACGCAACTGGCCGGTCTGGCTGCGACAAACGTGGAAGCGGGGTCAACCGTGAGCGTGCAGAGCCGGGATGCGGCAGCCGGCATCTGTCAGGGTCTGCTCGCGCCAGAGGACTTGATCGCGCGCGGCACGTTTCCTGGCGACCTTCGTCTTGAGGATGGGCCGGGCGAGTTTGAAGTCCACCGCCGCGCCACGCGCCTCCGTCAGCAGGCAGCGCCGCAGGGAGCGGCGGTTGTCGTCGGAGAGCGCGCGCAGCGCCATGCGGCCGGGAAAGAAGCTTTCGCAGGGCAGGCCGTTGGCAAAAACCACCTCATGCGCGGCGAACATGATGTGATGATAGGTGACCTTGCGGCAGCCGTTCATCTGACGCACGCCATTGAGACCGACGAGAGCGATGGCCGGGGCGAAGACACCTTTGTGATGTGCGGTGTCGGGCAACAGAATGCGATGTTGCGGCGATACCTTGAGGTCGGTCTCGGGCAGGCCGTTGCCCAAGGCGCCCGCCTTGATGAGAACCGGCTTGTCGGAATGCGGCGCGGCGTCCCAGGACATGCGTGTGTGAGAGACCCAGGTCAGGGGTCTGAACCCACGGTCCACGGTGCGCACCAGATCGCCTGCCGTCAGGTTTTCGACCGGCACCGGGCCGCGCGGCGTTTCGATGAGAGTGCCATCCGCAAAACAGATCACGCCGGTATTGGCGGTGTTGAAAAACGTCAGATCCGGGACGGCGCCGGTAAAGACAATGCCTTCGTTGCCGGGGAGGCCATCGGTGTCGAACCGGGTGTTGTCGGAATAATCGACAGCGTTGCCTTGGGTGTCGGTGGTATTCGACTGGTTCAGAATGCCGTCATCGGCCTGATCCGCCCACAGTTCGGACAGGTGGTCGTAAAAGCCGGACAGGTCGATGAAATCATTGTTGACGCCGCTATTGCCGGTATTGAAATCCGAGATCGTGTCAAGACCGTCGCCCGGCGTGTAGATGAACACGTCGCTGCCTGCCCCGCCGGTCAGGCTGTCATTGCCCGCGCCACCGCTGATCGTGTCGCTGCCCTGACCGCCGGTGATCGTGTCGTCGCCATCGCCGCCATAGAGGGCGTCGTCGCCGCCCTCCGCCGAGATGCTGTCATCGCCGGCGATCTGTGGCTCGGCGTTGAGGCCCGTTGTGATCAGGGCCACGCCACTGTCGAGGTCACTGGCCGACACCAGGATGCCGCCTTCGACGTCGATGGCTTCGGAGTCGGCCAGTTCGCTTGTCGGGGTGTCGTTGAGGGTGGTGTCGAGCGTCAGGCTGAGGGTGCCATCGGGATTCACGGTCACATCGTAGAACCGCAAGCCCGGGGTTTCCGAGCCGACCACAAGGCTGCCGCCTTCATCCGTTGGCAGGAACGCCATGGACGAGATGAACAGCACCGGGTCGTCAAGCTGCCCGACCAGCGTCAGGTCGTAGGTGCCGTCGGTGTTGACCGTATCGGGATCGACGCGGAACATGACCACATCGTTGTCCAGGCCGCCGACGAAAAGATAGAGCTGGCCATCGAGTTCGCCGAAAGTGCCGGCATCGACGTTGAACAGTCCTGTCGTCGTGGGGGACGCCAGATCGCGGCCAAGATCGTTGCCCTGCGGGTCGGTGTCGCCGGCGCCGAATTGACCGTCGCCACGGGCGTTCTGAAAGGTCAACTGACCGGAGGCGTTGAGCGTCCAGAGCGATATGCCGTTTTCGGCGCCGCCGGCGATGACGAAGGTGGTGCCGGTGCTGTCGGTGAAGCTTTCCAGCAGGGAGGCGTCCAGCGGGGCGCCGCTGTTGAGATAGGTCTCGGCGGTGCCGCTTCCGTCCAATTCGACGTGGCTCAGTCCCAGCGATCCATCGGGGTTGATCTGGTGAACAAAGAGCAGGCCGTTGAAAATGCCAGGGAAGCCATCGGTCAGCGAGAGCAGGAACGGCGTGCCATCGACTTCGGCGATGGAGAGTTCCTGAACGTCGCCATAGAGATTGAGGAACGACGCATCAAAGAGTTCGGGTTGATCGGTGAGCGTGCCGTCCGGATTGATCCGGGTGATGCCGATGGCATTGCCGAGCGGGTCGGCGGTGTAGAGAAAGGTCGACCCGTTGGAGAGGGTGATTGCGGCCATGTCTTCGACGTCGCGGTAGCCGTTTCCGGTCGAGGAGGCCGTTTTCGTATCGATCCGGCCGCCGATGATCTGCCCGTAATTGGCCGAGGCCGGGTCGTTGTCGATGCGGTAGCTGGCGATGCCCGCGTTCCAGGTGGCCCGTTCCGAGGTGATCATGATCAGATCGCCATTGGCGAGGGTCACAAGCTCGACCGCGCGGGTGGCGAAGGTGTCGGTGCCGCTGCCGTCCATCAGATTGGCCGAATTGGCCGCGTCCAGCGTTCCGAAGGTGGACCCGTCGGGCATGTCGCCAAAGATCAGGTCTCCGTCGGTGCCGCCGGTGATCGTGTCCGCGCCGCCGCCGCCCGCGATCGTGTCGGCGCCGCCATTGCCGAAGATGATGTCATTGCCGGCGCCGATCTGGTCGCCATTGGCGTCGGTGTAGCCGGGCAGCATCTGTTCGGAGAGGCCGGAGCCGTCCACGGGGGCGGTGAAGGTGATGTCGATCCGGTCGCTGGCCGGTTCAACGGCGTTCGATACCAGGCTGTCGAGGGTCAGGGAGAGGATCGGGCCGGCTTCGAGGATGGCTTGTTGATCCTCGGAGCCGAAGAGTGGCGGCAACAGGAAGAGATCGCCCGTCGTTGCCTGTGCCAGCGTCACGGCGACCGTGCCGGTGGTGCCATCGGCATAGGTCAGCGTCGCGAGATAGGTGGCGGCCCCGTCCATGGTATAGGTGGTGCCGTCGACCGAAAACTGATCGTTCACGATGGCGTTGTCGGTGTCGTAGAGCGCGCCGCCCGATACCTGAGCCAGGTTGCGGATTTCGGTGTAAAGTGGCGAGTCCGTGCTGCCGTAGGTCGTTCCGACCAGGGCCGCCGCCGCATCCGAGACGCTGTCCAGATCCGACGTATCGATGTCGGTCGGACTGATCCCCAGATAGATGACCTTGAAACTCGTTCCCACCGCGCATCGCTACTGTTTCGACGTCGGGGGCGCGGGCACGATCCAGCGCTTTTCAGGCCGCGAGCAGACCCGGCGAAACCGGCAAATTGCTCAACGGCATCCCGTATGTACGAACAGTTACCCTTACATTGACACTAATTATCCTCGATTTGGACACAGTTATGCAGGGGATTGTGGCTGAAATGTGGCGCGTATGGCGAAACAGCTTACAGGATTGGAGTATATTGTGTCGAATTTGGACACTGACAGGTGGCTGGCAGGTGGCTGGCAGGGGGGTGTTCATTTGAGTTTGGGTGCCGCAGTCTGGACGTCAGAGCGATTTCAGGGATGACATGTCAAGGATGACCAGGCCCAAAGCCGACCGCCCACCCAAGACCCAGGCCGTGCGCAGCCGAGACCCGGCGCGGACACGGGCCGATATCCTGAGCGTCGCGGTGCAAGAGTTCGCAGAGCACGGGTTTCATGGCGCGCGGGTGGAGCGGATCACCAAGGGCGCCAAGTGCAATGCGCGGATGATCTATCATTATTTCGGCGGCAAGGAGCAATTGTATCTGGCGGCGCTCGATAGTGTGTATGCGGCGATCCGCATGCGAGAGACGCAGCTGTGTTTTGGTGCGGGCGATCCGGTGGCCGAGGCGCGTCGTCTGGTGGAGTTCACCTTTGATTATTTTGCGGAGAATGCGAATTTTCTGAAGATGATCCGCAACGAAAACCTGCTGAACGGCATGTATATCAAACGCTCCAAGACGATCCGCGACATGTCGCAGCCGTTTATCGCGGCGATCGGGGATCTGGTGGAGCGCGGTTATGCGGCGGGTGTTTTCCGGTGCCGGCCAGACCCGGTGCAGGTCTATGTGACGGTTGTTGCGCTGTCGGCGCATCACCTGAATAACGCGGCCACGCTGGGCACCGTGGTGGGGCAGGATCTGACCGATCCGGCCTTTCAGGCCGAGCGGCGCGCGCATGCCGTCGCGGTTGTTCTGGCGTATCTTGGTGTGCGCACCGAGAACTGACCTACACCCTGAGCGGCAGCGAGACGTTTCCCGCGCTGCAGATCGTGGCACGGGTGAGTCGTCGTTCAGGCCCGGGGCGCATGGCGCAAGCAGCTATCGGGACGCGCGTATTTGTGTGGCACGCCGTCAAGCATGTGCCCATGTTTTGGACTTTGGCACAAAATAATAAAAATTTATTTACTTAGCGCTGCGATCCCGCGGTGGGCCGTTTTCAAGATGGGGGATGAGCAACATAGCATCGTCCAACCACAGCGCAGGGGCCAGTGGCCAAAGCGCAGGGGCCAGTGGCCAAACGGCTGACCCCCTGCCATCGACGGCCCTGTTCGATCTGTGGGAGCCGCATATCGGCGCGTTCGTGTCGCTGTGTCCCGACACCGATGCACCGGGCGCTGGGCCGTTGGCCGGGCTGACAGTGGGTGTGAAGGACGTGATCGATGTGGCGGGCCGGGTGACGGGCAATGGCAGCGCCGCCTGTGCCGATCGGGCGCCTGCCGCCCGCGATGCCGAGGGTGTGGCGGCGTTGCGCGCCGGGGGGGCGCGGATCGTGGGCAAGACGGTGACCACCGAGTTCGCCTTTACCGATCCGACCGATTGCCGCAATCCGCATGACATCACCCGGTCGCCGGGGGGATCGAGCAGCGGGTCGGGGGCGGCTGTGGCGGCGGGGCTGGTGGATCTGGCGCTTGGTACGCAAACGGCGGGGTCGCTGTGTCGTCCGGCGGCCTATTGCGGGGTGGTGGGCTTGAAGCCCGGTTACGGCTGTTTGTCGACGCAAGGCGTGACCCCGCTTGCGCCGAGTTTCGACAGTGTCGGCGTGATCGCACGGTCGGTCAAGATTGCCCGTGCCGCGTTCGGGGTGATGACGGGCCGGACCGGAGATGACATGACGGCGGGCGCGACCGTGACCCGGTGGCTTTTGCCGGGGGACATGCAGGCGGCGCCAGAGATGCTGGAGGCGCTGGACGAGGCCATGCGCGCGGTGACGCAGGGTGCTGGGCCGGGGGCGGCACCGACAGGTGCCGGTGATGTTTCTCGTGATGTTTCCTGTGATACGGACGCGATTGTGGCGGCGCATCGCGTGGTCATGCTGGCGGAGGCGGCGCAATGGCATGGGGCTTTGCTGACCTCCGACAAGGGGGCGCGGCTGCGGCCGAATTTTCGCGCGGCCCTGATGGCGGGGGCTGCGCTAGAGGCGGCGCAGGTGGCCGAGGCGCGGTGCCTGCTGCGCGATGCCGCCGAGGCCTTCTGGGAGGCCATGCGGGGGGTCGATGCGATCCTGACGCTGCCGGTGCCCGAGGGGGCGCCGACGCTGGATGGCAGCACCGGATTTCAGCATTGGCTGACGCCCTGGACGGTGTTTGGCGGCCCGCTGATCAGCTTGCCCTGGGGTGTGGACCGGTTGGGCCGGCCCCGCGCGGTGATGCTTGCGGGGCCGCCGGGATCGGATTGGGGGCTGTTGGCACTGGCCGAGCGGCTGGAGGCCTGCGCGCCGCCGGTGCCTGCGCCGGTCGCGCCATTCGTCTAGAGCGGGCTAGAGCGGGGCGCGCAGGCGCACGATGGCGTCCACTTCGACCGATGCGTTGCCGGGCAGGCCGCAGACCCCCACGGCGGTGCGGGCGTGCCAGCCTGCGTCGCCGAAAAGGGCTGTGAACACCTCGGTTGCGCCGTTGATGACCTGAGGGGTTGCCCCAAAGCCGGAGCGGCAGTTCACGAAGCCGCCCAGGCGCAGGATGCAGTCGACACGGTCGAGATCGCCGTCACATGCCTCGCGCAGGCGGTAGAGCAGGTTGAGCGCGCAGATCTGCGCAGCCTTCTGCCCGGCGGCGATGCCTTGGGCCGTGTCCTCGACCGGGCCGAGATGGGTCACTGCGCCGTCCCATTCGCAGATCTGACCCGACAGGTAGACCACCGCGCCATCGCGCCGGAAGGGCAGGAACTGCCCTCGGGGTGTCCAGTCGGGCGGCAGGGTCAGGCCCATGTCGCGAAGGCGTAATTCGGCGCGGCTCATGATGCGGGAGCCGTTTGCAGGGCCAGATAGCGCCGCCAGTCGCCCAGATCGGTGATATCGCGCGCGCCGGTGGTGCCGTCGGTTTCGCACAGGAAGCCTTTGACCCATGTGCCGTCGGCCAGTTCGACCGACCCGATGGCCAGAGGGGCGGGGATGCCGGACAGGAACGCGCCCATGGCGGTTTTCGGCAGCGACCAGAGTTCCACGGCGACAGAGCCTGCATCGGTGCCTGAGCTGCGCACCAATCCGGGCCGGACGGGCGGGCCGCCCGCCAGAGCGTAGAATTTGTAGCGCGGGGCGGTTTTGTCGCGGCGCAGGAAATGGGCGCCAAGGCGGGTCAGTTCGGCGTTGAGCGGCAGGCCGGTCATATGCGCGCCGCACACCGCCAGCGCGATCCGGCTGTCGGTGGCATCGGGCTGGATCGCAGGTTGTGGTGCAGGTTTTGGTGCTGGCTGTGGTGCAGGCTGTGGCAGGGCAAAGGGCGTCGCCCCCATGGTGCGCGGGCAGTCGCGTTCGAAGTCGCGCGCGACCGAGGCCGCGAGCGCGTCCTGACCGGCCCTGGCCAGCAGGGTCACACTACCGGGGCGGCCATCGCAGCGCGGTGCGGTCGGCACGGCGATGCCGCACATATCCATCAGGTTGACGAAATTGGTATAGGTGCCCATGCGGTTGTTCGGCCCGATCGGATCGGCGGCCAGTTCGTCCACGGTTGCGAAATCGGGAATGGTCGGCACGCAGAGCAGATCGAGGCCCGCCAGCATCGGTGCGGCCTGACGTTTGAGATCGGCCAAGCGGTAGAAGCCCCGGAAGGCGTCATCGGCCGACAGCGTTTCGGCCAGCCCGACGATCTGGCGGGTGACGGGGTGTACCGCCGCAGGGTCGGAGGCGAGAAGATCGGCGATGACGGTGTGCCTTTCGGCGACCCAAGCCCCTTGATAGAGCATCGCGGCGATGGCGTAGAGGGGGGAGAAATCGACCTCGACGATCTGCGCGCCGGAGGCAGACAGCCGCGCCACGTCGCGGGCGAACGCCGCGTGTTGGGCGGTGTCGCCGAAAAACAGCGCCGATGCGGCGTCGGGGATGCCGATGCGCAGGCCGTGGGCGGGAGCGGGGGCGGGGGCGGTCAGCGGGGCGGGGTCAAAATCGCGGGAATAGGCGTCGGCGGCATCATATCCGCGCGCCGTGGCGAAGACGGCATAGGCGTCCTCGACCGTGGGCGCAAAGATCGACACGGTATCGAGCGTCCTGCATGCCGGCACGACGCCGCTGGCCGACAGCGTCCCCAGCGTGGGTTTGAGCCCGACGATGTTGTTCAGGGCGGCGGGCACGCGCCCGGATCCTGCGGTATCCGTGCCCAGCGAAAATGCCACCGCGCCGTGGCCCACGACCACCGCCGATCCCGCCGAGGAGCCGCCGGGCACGATGGCGGGGTCGACGCTGTTGAGCGGGGCGCCATAGGGCGAGCGCAGCCCGACCAGGCCGGTGGCGAACTGGTCGAGATTGGTCTTGCCGATCATCAGCGCGCCTGCCGCGCGCAATCTGGCGACCACGAAGGCGTCGGTGTCGGGTGTATAGGCATAGGCGGGACAGGCGGCGGTGGTGGGAATGCCGGCCACGTCGATATTGTCCTTGACCGCAAAGGGCACGCCCCACAGCGGCTGATCGGGGTCGTGATCGCCCAAGGCGCGGGCCTGCTCCAGAAGATCGGCCTTGGGGCACAGGTGGATGAAGATATGCGGATCGCCGATGCGGTCCAGCCGGGCATAGACGTCTTCGATCACGTCCAGGGGGCTGACGCCGCTTGCATAGGCGTTGCGCAGGGCGGACAGGGTGAAGGGCAGGGTGCTGAGCATGGCGATCTTTCCACTTGGGGTCTTATTCGGCGGCCACGCGGCGGGCCGGAGGTTTCGGCGCGGCTGCAAGCAGCGTTCTGGTGTAGGGGTCGCGCGGCTGGCGCATCACCTGTTCGGTCGGCCCTTCTTCGACGATCTGCCCGTCTTTCATGACGATCACATGGTCGCATAGCAGGCGCACCACATGCAGATCGTGACTGACGAAGAGATAGCTGAGGCCCAGCTTGGCGCGCAGGTCCACCAGCAGATTGAGGACCACCGCCTGTATCGACACATCGAGCGCGGCTGTCGGCTCGTCGAGGATCAGAAACCGAGGTTCGAGCGCCACGGCGCGCGCGATGCCGACGCGGGCCTTCTGGCCGCCGGACAGCTGATGCGGAAAACGATCGAGCAGGGTCAGCGGCAGGCCGACGAGGGTGGCCAGATCCTCGACCCGCGCCGACAGGCGCGCGCCGGTCATCCGGGCCAGCCGCTGAAGCGGCTCGGCGATGCAGTGTCGCGCGCTGTGGCGGGGGTTGAGGCTGTCGGTGGCGTCCTGGAACACCATCTGGATATCGGCGCGGCGCGGATCGCGCACGAACCGCTGTGCGGGAATGCCCGCGATGTCCTGCCCGTCGAACAGGATGGTCCCGCTGGTGGCATCCATCAGCCGCACGAGGATTTCCGAGGTGGTGGATTTGCCGCACCCGGATTCGCCCACCAGGCCGACGCTCTGGCCTTCGTTGACGCGGAACGAGATGCCGCGCACCGCCTGCACCGGACCGGATTTGCCCTGATAGGTCTTGACGAGGTTCTGCACATCCAGAAGTGGCCGGTTGTGGACCTTGTGGGGAAGCGTGGGCGTGCGGTCTTCGGGGGGCAGCAGGCTGCGGATGGTTTCGCCTTCGCGCGGCGTGGCATCGACCAGCTTGCGGGTATAGGCGTGATGCGGGGCGGAAAAGATCTGGACCGGGTCGCCCTGTTCGACGATCTGGCCGTCTTTCATGACCATGATCCGGTCGCAATATTGCGCGGCGAGGCCAAGATCGTGGGTGATCAGGAGACTGCTCATGCCGCGATCGCGGATCAGTTCGCGCACAAGGTCCATCACCGCCTTTTGCGTGGTGATATCAAGCCCGGTCGTGGGTTCGTCGGCGATCAGCAGCTTCGGGTCGCAAGCGAGGGCGATGGCGCAGACCACGCGCTGACACATGCCGCCGGACAATTCGAACGGGTAGGCGTCGTAGCGGGCCTCGGCGTCCTTGATGCGGACGGCCTGAAGGGCGGCGATGGCCTTGGCGCGGGCGTCCTGCCGGGTGGCGCGGGCGTGCTGGCGCATCACGTCCTCGATCTGGTGGCCGACCTTGCGGATCGGGTTGAGGGCGGCGCGGGGGTTCTGGAAGATCATCGAAATCTCGCGGCCACGGATGTCGCGCATGTCGCGCTCGGTGGCGCGGCGCAGGTCGATCCCGGAATAGGTCACGTCGCCGGCGGTGATCGTGCCGCCCGCGTCCAGAATGCGCATCAGCGCATAGGAGGTGACCGACTTGCCCGAGCCGCTTTCGCCGACGATGCCCAGGATCTCGCCCTTGGCCAGATCGAAGCTGATGCCGCGCACGGCGCTGACCGGGCCGCGGCGGGTCTGGAAGCTGACGGCGAGATCGCGCACATTCAGCATGGCTCAGCTCCGTTTTCGGGGGTCTACGATGTCGCGCAGCCCGTCGCCCAGAAGATTGAAGGTAAAGACCGCAAGCATCAGCCAGAGGCCGGGAAAGACCGCCAGCCACCATTCGCCCGAGACAATGAAATTCGCGCCCTCGGCCACCATGATCCCCCATTCCGGGGTGGGCGGGCGCACGCCCAGGCCGATGAAGGACAGGCCCGCCGCGTTCAGGATCGCCCAGCCCAGATTGAGAGAGACCTGCACCATCATCGGCGGCAGCGCGTTGGGGAAGATGTGACAGGCCAGAACGCGCAGGTCGGAATTGCCGGACAGTTTGGCCGCCCGCGCAAAGCCTGCATCGCGGCGGATATTCACCTCGGCGCGGACAAGGCGGGCATAGAACGGCATGTTGATGATCGCGGTGGCGTAGATGATGTTCTCGATCGTGTTGCCAAGGGCCGCGACGATGCCCATCGCCAGCACGAAAAGCGGAAAGGCCATGATCGTGTCGAGGCAGCGATTGAGCACCGCATCCAGCCAGCCGCCCCAATAGCCCGCGATCGCGCCGAGCACCGAGCCTACCACGAAGGACAGCGCCACGGCGGCGACCGAGATCGACAGGTCGAGCCGGGTGGCCACGATCACCCGGCTGAACACGTCGCGCCCGATCTGATCGGTGCCGAACCAGTGCTCCCAGCTGGGCGGTTGCAGGGATTTCGCCGCGTTGGTCTGCAACGGATCGTAGGGCACGACCGACGGGCCGAGAACCGCGCAGAAGATCAGGAAGGCAAAGAGCGTGAAGGCCAGCAGCGTCACCGGGTTGTCGCGCAGCACATAGACCAGATGCGCCCAGCCGCTGTTGCGGGGTGTGGGGAGGGGGGCGTCGGTCATCTGGCGTCAAACCCGATGCGGGGGTCGATCGCCGTATAGAGCAGGTCGATCACCAGATTGAGCAGCACGAAGAGCAGCGCCATCGCCAGCACGAAGCCTTGCACGGCGGCGTAGTCGGACACGACCAGAGCCTCGACCGCGTAGGAGCCGATACCGGGCCAGGCGAACACCTTCTCGACCAGCACATTGGCGCCGAGGGCGAAGGAAAACACCATGCCGAGCGTGGTGACCACGGGCAGCAGCGCATTGCGGAACGCATAGGCATAGAGCACCTTGCGGCCCGACAGTCCGGCGGCGCGGGCGGTGCGGATGAAGTCCGACGAGAGCGCGGTCAGCATCGCGGCGCGCGTCATTCGCGCGACCGGGGCCAGCGTGAAGAGGGCCAGTGTACCGGCGGGCAGGATCAGTTGCTTGGCGGCGCCGCGCCACGTCTCCCAGTCGCCCATGAGGGCGGCATCGATCAGGTAGAAGCCGGTGACGTGATCGGGTTCGATATAGATGAAGTCGAGCCGCCCGAGCGGCGCAGGTGCGATCCCCAGCAGATAGTAGAACACGAAGATCAGCAGGATGCCGGTGAAGAATGTCGGCAGCGACACGCCCGCCGTCACCACCACGCGGCACAGGTGATCGACCCATGTGCCCGAGCGGGTGGCGGCCATCACGCCCATCGGGATCGCAATGGCGCAGGCCAGAAGCAGCGCCGTCAGCGTCAATTCCAGAGAGGCGGGGAGCCGATTGGCGAGATCGGTGGCCACCGGGCGCCCGGAGGTCAGCGACATGCCAAGATCCCCGCGCAGCAAGTCACCGACGTAAATGGCGAATTGCTGGGGCAGGGGCTTGTCGAGGCCCATCGCGACGCGGGTTTCCTCGATCGAGGCGTCATCGGCCATGATGCCCGCGAAATACACCGCCGGATCGCCCGGCAGCGCCCGCGTGAGCAAAAAGCTGATGACCACAACCCCGATCACCACCGGGATCGCCTGCGCGCAGCGCAGCAGCACCGCGCGCAGCCGGGGAGAGGGGGCCGGCATCGCTCAGGTCACCTTGATCGGGCGCACGTCAAGCTGACGGTGGAACCAGAATTCGTAGCCTTCGGCGCCGTTGGCCGCCACGTTCAGCGCGGGTTGATAGAGCGGGATGCGGGGCAGTTCATCGAGGGCGATTTCGAACATGCGCTTGATCATCGGCGCATAGGCGGGATCGTCCATCGGCATGTGCAACGAGGCGTCGACCAGTTGTTCGATCTCTTCGTTGCGGTAGTTGGACGAATTGAACAGATGCCCGTCCTTGTAGGCCCAGAAGAAATAGTAATCCGGCGTGTTCAGCCAGCCGCCGAAGTTTTCCAGATGCAGGGGCAGGCGCTTTTCCACCAGAACGGCCGTGCGCCAGTTGGCGCCGGGGATCTTTTCGATCTCGACGGTGATGCCGATCTTGCCAAGGGCTTCTTGCACCAGCAGGGCCGTCGGCTCCATCCAGGTGGCGAGATCGAGGCTGATGGAAAGCGGCACCGAGAACCCGTCAGGATAGGCGGAGGCGGCCATCAATGCGCGCGCCTTGTCCAGATCGGTGTGATACTGCGTCTTGCGCGGCCATGCGATGTCGCCATCGGGGATGTCGGCCGCGCCGCCATAGAGCGGCAGGCCACGTCCGAAGGCGGCGGTCTGGAAGATATCCTCGTAGGGGACGGCATAGGCGATGGCCTTGCGCACATTGGCATCCTGAAACGGCTCGAACGAGAAATTCGGACACAGGCAATGGATGCAGTTTTCCACCGGGGTCGAGAAAACATCAATCTTGTCAGCGAGTTCGGCGGCGTCCTTGTCGGGGATGCCGAAGGCCATCTGCACATCGCCGCGTTCGATCAAGGCGCGGCTGGTGGCGGGGCTGGGCACTTCGCGGATCACCACGCGCTTGAGGGCGGGCAACGGGCCACCGACCCAGGCGTCGTTGCGTTCGTAGATCAGTTGCTCGCCGGGCGACCAGCGCAGCACCTTGAAGGCCCCGGAGCCTGCCGGGGTGGTGTGCAGGTAGTCCAGCCCCCAGGGATCGTCCGCGGCGGCATTGGCCTGCACCTCGGCCGAGTTGATGACATAGGGCACCGGCACCGCGAGATCGGGGATCGTCAGCTTGGAGGGGCGGTCCAGCTTGATGATGAAGGTGTCTTCATCCTCGGCGATGAATTGATCGGGACGTTCCAGCCCGCCGGCCTTCATCTGGACCGTGGGGAAGCCGCCGACGGACACCGCGCGGTCGAAAGACCATTTCACGTCCTGCGCCGTCACCTTGCGCCCATCCCAGAATGTCGCATCGGGCTTGAGCTTGAACGTCAGGGTCATGCCGTCATCGGAGACTGTCCAGCTTTCGGCGAGTTCCGGTTCGATCACCGAGTAATCGTAGGAATAGCCGCCGCCGATCGCCTCTTTGGTGCCGAAGGACACCAGACGGTCATAGCAGTTGATGCCCACCTGATAGGCCGCGCGGCTGGTGCCGGTGCGGTGCAGGTCCAGAGAATTGATCGTCTGGCCGATGACCACGACCATCGTGTCGCTGCCCTGTGCCGCGGCGGGCATGGCCTTGAGGAAGGGAAGAACAGAGGCCCCGGCGGCCCCCATCCGGAGAAAATCGCGCCGTGTGGTTGTCGTGGTCATGCTGTACCCCCGCGGTAAGTAAATGGTTGTTTATTTCTTGCTGATGACAATTGAGGATTGCTGCGTTCACTTCCAATGCTAAGAATTCAGTGATCCGATGCATTTTTTGCAACGCTCAACCGGCAGGGGGCTGACATCAGACATCTCAAGACATTCGAGCTGATCGAAGCGGTTGTGCGGGCGGGGTCGATCCGGCGGGCCGCCGAGGAAAGCAACCTGACCGCGTCGGCGCTCAATCGGCGGATACAAGGCTTTGAAGAGGAGTTCGGCTGTGCCGTGTTCGAACGCCTGCCAAGGGGGATGCGCCTTAATCCGGCGGGTGAATTGCTGATGCAGCATATCCGGGCGCAGCGCAGTGATCTGGCGCGGGTTCAGGCGCAGGTCGCCGATCTGAGGGGCGAGCGGCGCGGTCATGTCTCGATCGCGTGTTCACAGGCGTTGTTGCCTTATTTCCTGCCCCAGCAGATCGCGGCTTATCGCGCGGACCATCCCGGCGTGACATTTTCGATCAACGTGCGGGACCGGGTGCAGGCCGAACGTGATCTGACCACCTTTCAAAGTGATCTGGCCTTGGTGTTCGAGCCGGTTCACATGGTGGATTTCGACGTTCTGTACGAGCTGCCGCAGCGGGTTCATGCCATTTTTCGCGCCGATAGCCCGCTTGCGCAAAAGACCGAGTTGCGGTTGAGGGATTGCCTGCG
>JALQUE010000337.1 GCA_023260815.1 Roseovarius sp. | reverse complement strand
CTGCTCGCCGATCCCGCGATCGAGCTGGCGCTGGTCTTCACCCGCACCAAGCATGGCGCCGACCGCGTCGTAAAGCTGCTGGCGGGCAACGGCATCGCCGCCAATGCGATCCACGGCAACAAGAGCCAGGGCCAGCGCGAGCGGGCGCTGGGCGAGTTCCGGTCGGGCCAGACCCGCGTGCTGGTGGCGACCGACATCGCCGCGCGCGGCATCGACATTCCGGGCGTCAGCCACGTCTTTAACTTCGAGCTGCCCAATGTCGCGGAGCAATATGTCCACCGCATCGGCCGCACCGCGCGCGCCGGGCGCGATGGCGCGGCGGTGGCCTTTTGCGCGCCCGACGAGATGGGCGAATTGAAGGATATCCAGAAGGTCATGAAAATGACCATTCCGGTCCTGTCCGGGCGTGCCTGGGAAGAGCTTCCCGATCCGACCGCGGCCCCCTCGGGCCGGGGCGGTCCGCGCCGTGGCCGAGGTGGCGCCAAGGGTGGCGGCGGCGGTCAAGGTCATGGGCAGGGTCATGGTCATGGCGCCGGTCAGCCGGATCAGGCGCAGGGACGTCCCCGCCGGCGCAGGCGCGGTGGCGGTGGCCCGCGCAAGCAGGCGGCCTGACCGTTTGGCGATCCGTTCGAGACAAGAAGAGGGCCGGGATCATCCCCGGCCCTTTTTCTGTATGGCTCAAGGCACGGCTTTCGGCATAGCGGCCAGATCGGCCCAGACCGGCAGATGATCCGAGGCGATAGGCGCAGGCCGCCCCCGGTGAACGCCCGAGGCCAGCGCCAGAAGGTCGGGGCTGAGTGCGATCCGGTCCAGCGGCGCCACAGGCCGCGGCGCCGGATAAGAGGCCGCGGCGGGCAGAAAACGCACAAGCTTGACCGCCGCATCCATCGCCGCCCCCTTGCCCCATTCGTTGAAATCCCCGGCAAAGACGGTCGGCATCGGCGGCAGGTGCCGGAGCGCGCGATTGATCGCCCCCAGTTGCAGAAGCCGGTAGCGTCGCACCAGCCCCAGATGCAGCCCGATCACCCGCACCGGTCCGATGGGCGTGTCCAGATCGGCCCGGATCGCGCCGCGCGGCTCCAGCCCCGGAAGCTCGATATGCGCGGTCTGCAAGGGGCGCACGCCGTCCCGCACCAGCATCGCATTGCCATGCCAGCCAAGCGACCCGCCGGGCTGACCGAAGGGCAGGATATGCCAGCCGTCCTCCTCGACCATGTCATGGGGCAGGGCGGCGGGACGAGGCGCCATGCGCTTGTCGACCTCCTGCAGAACCACCACATCAGCGGCGAGGGCGTTGATCACCCGCAAACTGCGATCCGGCCTGCGACGCAGGTCCAGTCCGACGCATTTTTGCAGATTATAGGTTGCAATCCTGAAGGGTGGTGCCGTCATGATAGGACTATAAAGCCATGAAAAAGGGGGCTTGCTCAACGTGTTTTCGGATCAGACATGGCTTGCACGGCTGATTTGGCTGGCTTTGGCGGGGGTGATGCTGTGGGCCATGTGGCAGCGCCAGTTCGAGTTGTCCTTTGTGGCGCTGGCCACGCTCGGCCTGTCGATGGCGCCGGTGTTCGTGGCAAAATGGGCGGATGTCTTCGTGCCGCCCAGCTTTATCGCGGCGCTGGTGATCTTCGTGGGCGGCACGTTGTTTCTGGGCGAGGTGTTCGATTTCTACGAGCGGCTCTGGTGGTGGGACATGGCGATGCATGCGAGTTCGGCCATCGGCTTTGGCCTGATCGGCTTTGTTCTGGTGTTCATGATGTTTCAGGGCGACCGGTTCGCCGCGCCGCCAGTGGGCGTGGCGGTGTTTGCGTTGTGCTTTGCGGTCACCATCGGCACCCTGTGGGAAGTGTTCGAATTCGCGATGGATCAGCTGTTTGGCCTGAATATGCAAAAGTCGGGGCTGATGGACACGATGGGCGACCTGATCGTGAATACCGGCGGCGCGGTGATCGGCGCGGCGGCGGGCTTTGGCTATCTCAAGGGGCAGGCCCGCGGCGGGCTTGCGACGGTGATCGACGAATTCGTGCAGCGCAACCCGCGCCTGTTCCGGCGCTGGAAGAAATAAGCGATTCCACAGGGTGACGTCCCTTACGTCCCTCACGTGCCGCAGAATGTCTGGCTCACCACTTCGGCCGGTTCGGGCGGGCGGGTCAGATCACTGGCGCCGTCCTGCGGCGTGAACGGATCGGAAAGCACCGTCAAAAGCCGCTTGAACGGTGCGAAATCACCTGCCACGGCGGCCGCGATCATCTGCTCGACCCGGTGGTTGCGCGGGATATAGACCGGGTTCGCCTGGCGCATGACGCGTGCCGGGTCATCCTCGGTCTCGATCCGCTTTTGCCAGCCTGCCTCCCAGGCGTCGAAGGCGCCGGGATCAAGGAACTGGTCGCGGGCCCCGCCATCGCTTAACGCGCGGAATGTATTGGTGAAATCGGCGCGGTTCTCGGCCATGGCCTGCAGCAGCCCGGTGATCAGCGGCTCATCCTCGGCGGTGGCATCGGACAGGCCGATCTTGCGCCCATAGGCCTTGAGCCAATGCGCATGGATGCGGTCGGGCATGGCGTGGACCGCTTGTGTGAACGCGTCCACGGCAGCGTCCTGATCGGACATCAGCGCGACCAGCGCCGTGGCCAGCTGCGCCATGTTCCACACGATCACATTGGGCTGGTTCGAAAACGCATAGCGCCCGCGCGCGTCGATCGAACTGTAGACCGTGTCGGGATGGAACATGTCCATGAACGCACAGGGACCGTAATCGATGGTTTCACCCGAAATGGTGGTGTTGTCGGTGTTCATCACACCGTGGATGAAGCCCACCGACATCCAATGCGCCACCAGCTGCGCCTGTGCCTCGATGACCGCTGCCAGCAGATCGGCAGGGGTGTCGGCCTGCGGATAATGCCGCGCGATCACGTGCTCGAACAGCGCCTGAAGCCCCGGCACGTCGCGGCGCGCGGCGAAATACTGAAAGGTGCCGACGCGAATATGGCTTTGGGCGACGCGGGCCAGGATCGCGCCGGGCAGGGCGCCGGTTTCCCGATAGACCCTCTCGCCAGTGGTGACGGCGGCCAGCGCCCGGCTGGTGGGGATGCCAAGCGCGTGCATCGCCTCGCTCAGCACGTATTCGCGCAGCACCGGACCCAGCCAGGCGCGCCCGTCGCCCATCCGGCTATAGGGCGTGGGACCGGAGCCTTTGAGTTGAATATCAAGGCGTTGGCCGCTTGATGTGACCACCTCGCCCAAAAGAGTCGCGCGCCCGTCGCCCAGTTGCGGCGAGAAGCCTCCGAATTGATGACCGGCATAGGCCTGCGCAAGCGGGGCTGCACCTTCGGGGGGACGGTTGCCGGAAAACGCCTGCGCCATGTCCTCGGGCATGCCGGGGGTGATCCCCATATCGGCGGCCAGGCCTGCGTTGAAGGCGATCAGGCGCGGCTCTTTCACCGGCACCGGGGCGAGCCGGGTGAAGAACCTGTCGGGCAAATGCACATAGCTGTTGTTGAAGGGGATATGTAAGCTCATGGCGTCAACATAATCACTGCCGCCCAAAACGCTAGAGGGGGCGTGTCAGGCGGCCCGATCCGGGACCGGGCGCGAATTTCAACCGGCTGAAAAATCGTTGCGCGCGGTCGTCGCCGGGATCTGGCTCGGCATGCAGCGCGATCAGCCCTGCACCGGCCAAGGCTTTGGGAAGGCTCGTTAAAACCTCGCTGCCAATGCCGCGTGCGCGGACCCCGGGGCGAATGTAGATGTCCTCGACCGTGCCGGTCAGCCCGCCTTGCGCCACGGACCAGCCGAACACCAGAACCACATAGCCGATCGGCGCGCGGCCGGGGCCGATCAGGTAGATCGCGCCATGTGGCGAGCCGTCCAGAAGCGGGGCAAGCCCGGCGCGGCGGCCCTCTTCGGTCTGATCGAGGCCGCGTTCGGCATGGCAATCGCCCACCAGCCGGCTGAGGCGGTCCAGATCGTCGGCGCGGGCGAGGGTCAGTTGGGTCAAAGGTCGGCTTCCATAAAGTCTGTCGCGCCGGACCGTGCGGCGGATGGGCCGGAATGTCCACCATGCATCTGCGGCGATCGGCGCGGTTTTGCCCGAATCAGCCCAAAGCCCTTGGTTAACAGGCCAAACCCCGTTCGGCACCGCGTCGGTATCCCGTCGGTATCGGGCGCCGCGCGCCGCCGGTTACCTGAGCGGGCGTTGCGTGTTTCTTCTGGCGGGAAATATCCCGGGGGAAGCGTTGAAAATCCCCTTGGATTTTCAACGATGGGGGCAGAGCCCCCCACCCTTGCCGCGCTCTCAGTCTGTGCCGCGTTCTTCGGCCTTGGCGCGGGTCCACAGGGCGTCCATTTCGGCAAGATCGCTGTCTTCGGGGCGTTTGCCCGCCTCGGCCAGCAGGGCTTCGATGCGCGAAAACCGGCGGGTGAACTTGGCGTTGGCGGCGCGCAGGGCGGATTCGGGATCGACCTTCATGTGGCGGGCCAGATTGGCCATGACGAACAGCAGATCGCCGAATTCCTCTTCGACCTTGTCATGGGTCAGGGTTGCGGCGGCCTCGTGCAGTTCGGCGGCTTCTTCGGCGATCTTGTCGATCACCTGCGCCGTGTCGGGCCAGTCAAAGCCGACGCGGGCCGCGCGTTTCTGCAGCTTGACCGCGCGCATCAGCGCGGGAAGGCCGGCGGCCACGCCGTCCAGCACCCCTGTCTGGGCTTTGGCTGCGCGTTCCGTGGCCTTGATCGCCTCCCAGTCGCGGGTCTGCTGGGCGGCGGTCTTGTCGCGGCTTTGGGTGCCGAAGACATGCGGATGGCGGGCGACCATCTTGTCGGCGATGGCGCTGGCCACCGCATCAAAGGTGAACAGCCCCCTGTCGTCGGCGATCTGGGCGTGGAACACCACCTGCAGCAGCAAATCCCCCAATTCGTCGCGCAGATCGGTCCAGTCGGTGCGGGCGATCGCGTCGGCCACCTCATAGGCTTCTTCGATCGTGTAGGGGGCGATGGTGGCGAAATCCTGTTCGATATCCCAGGGGCAGCCGGTGTCGGGATCGCGCAGACGGCGCATGATCTCGAGCAGGCGGGCAAGCCCGTCCTGGGGGGCGGTGCGGAGGGCCGGAT
The DNA here is from genome assembly GCA_023260815.1 of Roseovarius sp. Taxonomy (GTDB): domain Bacteria; phylum Pseudomonadota; class Alphaproteobacteria; order Rhodobacterales; family Rhodobacteraceae; genus Roseovarius. Next base: position 1,280 of record JALQUE010000337.1, on the reverse strand, counting down.
CGTCGGGCATTGCAGGCGCGTCCTTTCTGCGGTTCAAGAGGAGCCTGACGTCGATCGACAAAGGAGTCCAGCCGATGGCCGTGATCAACCGCATTGCCGCGTTCGCCGAGGATATGACCGCGTGGCGCCAACATCTGCACCAGCATCCCGAACTGGGGCTGGACTGTCACGGCACTGCCGGGTTCATCGTCGACCGGCTGCGCGACTTCGGGATCACCCGGATCGAGGAGGGGATCGCGCAATCGGGCCTTGTGGCGATTATCGAGGGGCAAGGCGAGGGGCCGACCATCGGGCTGCGGGCGGATATCGACGCGCTGCCGATCCACGAGGCGACGGGGGCCGATCACGCCTCGACGGTGCCGGGGTGGATGCATGCCTGCGGCCATGATGGTCATGCCACCATGTTGTTGGGTGCCGCGCGCTATCTGGCGGAGACGCGCAATTTCAAGGGGCGGGTGGCGCTGATCTTTCAGCCCGGCGAAGAAGGGCCGGGCGGTGCCGAACTGATGGTGAAGGCCGGGATCATGGATCGGTACGACATCACCCAGGTCTATGCGCTGCACACCGCGCCGGGCTTGCCAGAGGCGACGTTTCACACCACGCCGGGGCCGATCATGGCGTCGGTCGATACGGTGCATATCGACATCACCGGACAGGGCGGGCATGGCGCCATACCGCATGAGACGCGCGATCCGGTGGTCGCGGCCTGCGGCATCGTGCAGGCGATCCAGACAATCGTGAGCCGCAATCACTATGCGCTGAACGATCTGGTGATCTCGATCACGCAGATCCACACCGGCAGCGCCGATAACGTGATCCCCGACACGGCCTATATCAACGGCACGGTGCGCACATTCGACAACGCCGTGCGCGCCATGGTGCGCGAGCGCATGGAGCAGATCGTGGCGGGACAGGCCGCCAGTTACGGCGTGCAAGCGGTGCTGCGCTATGAAGAGGGGTATCCGCCGACGATCAACGATCCCGAAAAGACCGGGTTCGCCGCGCAGGTCGCCCAAGAGGTTGCGGGGGAGACGGCGGTTTTCGTCGATCACGACCGCCAGATGGGATCAGAGGATTTCCCTGCCATGCTGGAGGCACGTCCGGGCGCCTATCTGTTTCTGGGGCAGGGCGAGGGGCCGGGGCTGCATCATCCGGGGTTTGATTTCAACGACCGGGTGGCGCCGGTGGGCGCGTCGTTCTTTGCCCGGCTGGTCGAGCGGGCGCAGCCCCTGGGCTGAGGTGGATGGAAGCACGCAGAGGATGGGATCAGCAAGTGCGGG
>JALQUE010000313.1 GCA_023260815.1 Roseovarius sp. | reverse complement strand
TCCTTCTGATAGGGGCGGCCGGCGGAATCCGATGTCATCTCTTTCCAGATGCCTGTGGCGTAGTACTCGCTGCCAACTTCGATGGTAAAGCCGGCAGGCACAGTGCCATAATCGCCCGCAACCAGCTTTTCCGCAAAGATGCGCGCATCCGCCCGCGCCTCGGCCAGACCGATTTCGTCGCCTTGCTGTAGCATTTGTTTCACGTAACGTGCCGTGGGCGTCACCATCGCGAAAGTGGCGTCCGTCTCGTTGGCGTAGGCAAACATCTCCTTGATGCCTTCGCGGGGGGCGCCGTTGTTCCGATCCCATTCCACCAAGTTGTCGAATTTCAGATCGAAGACATGTTCCCGGGATCCATCTGCGCTTCCGTCGACATTGATGCCTTCTTCCACCGGAATACCCCCCGGCCAGCGGATATGCGGCAGGTTCAGTTCCTCATTGCGGGCTGTGAAGTTCGAAAATGGCTCCCATCCCAGAAATTCTGCGCCAAAGGCACTGGCTGGAATAACTTCATCCGGAGTGACATAGGCTTCACCTATGGTGGCGATCGAAAGGTTGTAGCGCATGGCTTACCCCCTGACCTTTGAGGGGGCGAAGCCCGATGACAAAGGCAGGCTCGAAAGAACCATTTGGGCGAAAGCGTCAAAGGAATTTGGCTTGTCCATAAGTCATTGCCTTCTGCAAGGATGGGTTGTGCCGATCGATGCAGATTTCGTGCCAAGCGCTAACTGACCGTTGAAAGACGGGGGTTTTTCGCGAGGTTTGATGAGGCGGGTGGACTGTGCTCACAAGTGCGGTGCCGCCGGTCCCGCGCGCCGCGATTATTTTTCGGGCAGTGTTATGCTTTCGGGCATGGCCGGGATGATTTGAGCCACATAATTGATTGACGCATTAAATTAATTAAACAATCAATTAATCAGTGATGCAAAACGCCAAGGAAACTGTCCATGACCGAAACAAGCCAGCCCACGTCATTACAGGACCTGAAAACCGATCTTGAGGCGCGGGGGGTGAAATACCTTCTGCCGAGCTATGTGGACATGCACGGTGCATCAAAATCCAAGATGGTGCCGATTGCCCATTTCGACCGGATGATGGCCGGATCGGAATTATGCACCGGCGCTGCGCTGGACGGCGTGCCCCAGGTGATCAGCGACCCCGAAGTTGGCGCGCATCCAGATCCCGCATCCTGCCTTGTACAGCCCTGGCAACGCGACGTGGCGTGGTTCGCGAGCGACCTTTGGTGCGACGGCAAGCCGTTCGAGCCATGTAGCCGGATGATCCTCAAGCGGGTTCTGGACCAGGCCGCAGGCATGGGGTTCCGGATCAATCTGGGCATGGAGGCAGAGTTCTTCGTCTTTCGCGAGGATGAGGCGGGCAGGCTGTTGCCCGTCAGCGATCGCCACAACCTGGCCAAGCCCGCGTATGATGTGCCGCGCCTTCTGGACAATATGGCGTGGCTGTCGGAAACCGTCGATGCGATGAACGAGCTTGGCTGGGATGTCTATTCCTTCGATCACGAAGATGGGATCGGCCAGTTCGAGATCGATTTCGCCTATGCCGACGCTCTGACCATGGCGGACCGTTTCGTGTTTTTCCGGCGCATGGCGAACGCGATTGCCCGAAAACACGGTGCCTTCGCCACCTTCATGCCGAAACCTTTCGGCGATTACGCCGGCAGCGGGGCACATTTCAACATGTCGATCGCCGATCTGGAAACCGGCCGCAACCTGTGTGTGCCGTCGGGCGATGATCCGCGCGGCTGTGACCTGTCCGAGATCAGCTATCATTTCATAGCGGGGATCATGCGTCATCTTCCGGCATTGAGCGCAGTCGTCGCGCCAACCGTGAACAGCTACAAGCGCTTGATCCTGAAAGGCAGCAATTCAGGCTTCACCTGGGCGCCTGTCTTCCAGTGCTATGGTGACAATAACAGGACAAACACCGTGCGCATCCCCGGTGGCGGTGGCCGGGTCGAACTTCGTCTTGTGGACCCGATGTGCAACCCATATCTGGGCGCGGCGCTGACCATCGCCGCGGGCCTTGAAGGCATCCGTGAAGGGCTGGATCCTGGTGCGCCGCAATTCAGCAACATGTACGAGAAAACGCCTGCGGAACTGGACGCACTGGGGGTCAAGGTGCTGCCAAGGACACTGGAAGAGGCGTTGAATGCCTTCGAGGCGGATGGGTTGGCGCGACAGGTCTTTGGAGAGGCGATGTTCGATGCGTGGCTACGCTACAAGCGTGATGAATGGCTCAGCTATCTGAACCACGTGTCTGACTGGGAAACGAAACGTTACATGCATTTCTTCTGATGCCGATCCTGCACAGGCCGGGCAACAACCTTGGCTCAGTCCCATCGTCCGTCAAAGCCAAGAGAGGTCCAAAGCGTTGCCTCGAACATCTCGATCGAGGCCTTGATATCGAAATCGTCCACAAGAAAGCTGCGCAACATGGCACCATCCAGAAAGGTGGAAATCAGATCGCTGACCGTGTCGGGATCGCCTGTCTTGAACACCTGCACCCTTTGGCCGCGACGGATGCAGGCCGCCACAAGCTCGCGTTCGGTGTCGTAGAAATGCCGGATCGCCGCGTCGATATAGGGCGTGCGCATATCCGAATGGCGGTAGTCCACGATCAGCTTGAGCAATTTCGAGATGTCGGATTGCAAACTGACATGCATCTGAAGCCAGTCGTGTATCAGGGCGGCGGGGTGATCGGTGTTCTTGCTGACCTTCGAGAAATGCTGAAGGGCGTTTTCGATCGCATACTCGATCGTGGCGCGGACCAGATCGGTCTTGTCCTTGAAATGGTAGTAAATCATCGCCGTGGTCAGATTGGCCTCATGGGCAATATCCTTGATCGTGACGGCGCTGTATCCCTTGCGCGCCAGCAACGTCAGCGCGCTTTGCTTCAGCTGTTCGGCGGTATCGCGTGGCGCAGTCCCTTGCGGGGGGCGTCCGACTTTTGGCATTTTGACTTGACCCATTTGTTAGAACGCCCTGCAAATACCCATGCTTTGCGGTCACGCAAGGGCAGGGCCGGCACCGGTCTAAGTGATGCGTCACGATCGCCCTCGGCACAAGTGTCAACCGGTCATCGAAAGGGACAAGGTCATGCCGGATAGCGGATACAAGGAGGTCATTTTACGCGATGTTACCCTGCAATCTGGACAATTCATGCCAGAGATGCGGTTGGCCTATCGGATTTATGGCACCCTTAATCGACAGCGGGATAACCTCGTGGTGTTTCCGACGTATTTCACCGGGCGGCACAGCAGTAACGCACCCTATTTCGGGTCAGGGCGGGCGCTTGATCCCGCCCGGCATTGCATTCTTGTACCTTGCCTGATCGGCAACGGAGAATCCTCGTCGCCCAGCAATCACCAAGGCAAGACAGGCGGGGCGAACTTCCCGCATGTGTCGATCCATGACAACATCAGGCTGCAACGTTCACTGATAGATATGGTGTGCCCGGTGGAGCGGGTCGCACTTGTTCTCGGTTGGTCAATGGGGGGGATGCAGGCCTTTGAATGGGCCACCCAGTTTCCCGATTTCGTCGAGGCCGCCTTGCCGATCTGCGCGACAGCCCGCTGCAGTCCGCATAATTTCGTATTTCTCGAAGGTGTAAAAGCCGCGCTCAAGTCAGATGCGGCCTGGCAAGACGGGGATTACACCACACCGCCCTTACGCGGGTTGCGGGCTTTTGGCCGAGCCTATGCCGGGTGGGCCTATTCGGCGGCGTTTTTTGACGACGGTTTGTATCGTGAGATCGGATTCACCGATATCGAGGCGCTTTTGACTGACTGGGAAGAGGACCATCTGTCTTGGGACGCGAATGATCTGCTGCACAAGATCGCGACATGGCAACATGCGGATGTCAGCGCCAACGGAACCTATCAGGGAAGCCTTGAGACGGCACTTGATGCCGTGACGGCGCGAATGATCGTGATGCCATCCAGCACCGATATGTATTTCTCGGCAGCCCGAGCCAAGCGGGAGGTGGCGATGATCCGCAACGCGGAATTCCGGCCCTTCCTATCCGATTGGGGACATTGTGCCTGCACGCCGTCTTCGCCGGATCCCCGTTTCATGGAATTTTTGGATACAGCGATTTCGGACCTTCTTGCCCCTTTGCAATGATCATCAGACGAGGGGGATTTACACTTGACGGGATCGAAAACTGATGGTGATGTCAGTTTTAGGAAATCAGGTGTCCCCAATGATCGCACACTCGCAAATTGATCCCTCCATCATGCAGGACGCCAAAAGCTTTTGCGCCTGGCTGGTCACCGGCCGAGACACGCTGCGCAAAGGCGACAGAACGCGGATCGACCTGATGATCGCAGGAAGCCGATTTCTGGGTGAGCATCCTCTGGATCGCTTGACGGTATCAGTGATCTGCAAATCGGCAGGCGTGGCGCACGGGACGTTTTACCTTTATTTCAAGGATAGAAACGATCTGGCGGGTGCTGTCCTGGGCGCGTTTGTGGACTATGTCCAGCTACAGATGCGCTCGGCGGCCCGATGCGAGGGGGACGCCACACGCAATACGACGTTGGCCTATATGCGCGTGTTCGAAGCAAACCCCGTCTTGATGAAAAGCCTTGTTGCGGGTGGGGACACCTTTCCGGAGGCGCGTGCAGCGTTCCAGCGGCTCAATCACGACTGGATCGAGGCGGTTGTGCGCCATGCAATGCGCTCTGACGCCGGGGATATGCGTTCCAAGTCGGATTTGATGCGGCGGGCCTACGCTCTTGGCGGCATGGTCGATCAATATCTGACCGCCCTTTTCGTCACCGAAGACCCTTGGGTCAGGGAGTTGTCACAAGACCGGACCGAGGTGCTGGATATGCTGACGGATCTTTGGAAACGGGGAATGGCGCCATGAGCCTTGTTCGCGACGGGCACATGATCACCCAGTCGGATCTGACCCTGCACAGGCAGCAGGCGTGGGAGCGGCAAAGCGCCTATGTGGCGGCCCACTCCGCGTTTTATCAAAGGCTTTGGGACGGCAAGACACCCCCAAAGCGGCTGGACGATCTGCCCGACTTGCCACTGTCCGACAAGGCGGGACTGCGACTATCGCAACCGATGCATCCGCCTTTCGGCGATTATCTGGCCTCGCCGCGCGATCAGGTTTCCAGGATGCACCGCACGTCCGGCACCACGGGACAAGCCATGAACCTTGCGATGAGTGCGCGCGATTGCGAGATCACCGAAATCGTCGGCTCTCGTGCGCAGGGGCTGGCCGGGCTGGGGGCAGGCATTACGGTCGTGCATTGTCTGAATTATCAGATGTGGATGGGCGGATTGACCGATCACATGACGCTCGAGCGCACAGGCGCCACGGTCGTTCCCTTCGGCGTAGGGTCCACCGAACTCTTGGTGCGCACGATACAAGAGGTGGGGATCACCGCGATTTCCTGCACACCGTCCTATCCGTCCGTACTGGAACGGGTTATCGCGGAAAAATTCCCCGGTCTGTCGCCTGCCGATCTGGGTCTCAGGCTTGGCCTGTTCGGCGGTGAGGCCGGTCTGGACGACCCGGCCGTTCGCCAGCGATTTCGGGACACCTGGGGGATGGAGCCGCGCAACGCGAATTACGGCGTATCGGACGTTTTCTGTAATTTCGCAGCCCAGTGTTCGCATGACACTGCGCTGCATTTTGTGGCGCATGATGTTCTGCACGCTGAACTGATCGATCCCGAAACCACCGATCCTATCCAAATAGCTCCGGGGGCCACGGGCGAATTGGTGCTGACGCATCTGCTGCGCGACTGTCAGCCTCTGGTGCGGTTTCGCACTGGTGACATCATTGCGATCGACGCCACCGAGCCGTGCCGCTGCGGATGCACGGGCATGCGGTTTCGGGTCGTGGGCCGGTCTGATGACATGATCGTCGTGCGCGGGTTGAATATGTTCCCCACAATGGTGGCCGCCGTCGTCGCGCAGTTTGCCGACCTTTCAGGCGATTACCGGATCGTGCTGGACACGCCCCCACCGCATCATGTTCTGCCGGTGCAGGCCGAGCTTGCCAAGGGCAAGCAAGACGATGGCACGCTGGCGCAAAGGCTTGAACATGCCTTCAAGGCCAAGCTGGGGGCCACGATCGTCGCAACGATCCTTCCACCGGGCACCTTGCCTGTAACCGAGGGCAAGACAAAGCGCGTGATCAGGAGCTATTCATGACCGAGTTCACATATGAAACCGTCCTGTCGGCGATGACCGGCGAGGGTGTGAGAACCATCTCACTCAATCGGCCTGACTGCTTGAACGCGATGAACCGGCAGCTGATCGACGATGTGGCGCAGGCATTTGATGACGCCAACAGCGATCCCGCAACGCGCGCGATCATCTTCACAGGGCAGGGGCGGGCGTTTTGCGCGGGCGACGACCGGAACGAGCATCAACACCCCGAGACCGAGGCCGACGCCCGCGATCTTGTCGCAGCCATCCAGCGCGCCACCGTTTCGATCATATTCGGACAAAAACCCGTGGTTGGCGCCATCAATGGCTGGGCCGTTGGGGGCGGCTTTGAATGGGCGCTCAACTGCGACTTTCCAATCTGGGCCGCCAGCGCCAAGGCATTTTTCCCCGAGGTCTCGTTGAACCTTTTTGTCACAGGCGCTGTCACGACAATTTTACCTGCCATCACCGGCCCCCTAAAGGCCCGTGAGATGCTGTTTCTGGGGCAGCGCTATTCGGCGGCAGACTTGCGCGAATGCGGTGTGGCCTGGAAAGTGGTGGAGGATGCCGATTTGCAGATCGAAGCCCAGACCGTGGCCGAGCATCTGGCAGGCCTTCCGATCCTGTCGGTGCGCGCCATGAAACGCGTGCTCAACCAGACGACGGCAGGGGCCTTGAGACAGGCGCTGGACCTTGAGACCGAGGCGACGATTGCTGGCTTTCTTGACCCGGAAACCACGCGCTTGCTCAAGGCTTTCTGACCAACGAGCAGCTTTGCCGCGCTCAGGCCAAGGCTGTCGCGGCCCAGATCAGCGTGAACAAGATCGGCTGGTGTACAAGATAGAGCAACAGCGTATTACGGCCCACCCAAAGGAACGCCCCCACGAGCATGCCCTGACTGCCGGGCGTGTAACGCCGCGCGCCGTGCAGGCCTCCCCGCGCCTCGGCGGCCCGTGCAAGGATCATGCCCAGAAGAAACGCGGCAAACCAGGGAAAGAGTGGCTCGAAATCCATGGACGGCGCTGTTTGCGTCGACAGCCCCAACCACCACAGCCCAGGGGCGTTGAATGCATCTGATCGAAAGAGATCGGGGGCAATGACCACGAGCAGCGCGCAGACGACAAGCAGCCATAGTGGACGACGCAAAAAGGCCAGCCCGATCACACTGAACGTCGCGATTGCGTGCAGAATCCCGAAATAGACAAACTGTCCCGGCATCATCGCATACGTCACGGCCGACACCGCCAGCGCGGCCAGCACGATCTTGGCAAGACGCCGTGCAAAACTGTGCCATTGAATGGCGTTCCCATGTGCGATCACAAGACTGACGCCCGCAAGACAAATGAAACTGCCCGCCACCAGTCGCGCGAAATTCGTCCATCCCCAGGTGCCCACAGTTCCCTGTGGAACAAGGCCGAAAAGCTGCAGGTCAAAGACAAAATGGAAAATCACCATACCAACCAGCGCCAAAGCGCGCAGCGCATCCAGAAGCACCATACGCCCGGCTGTCGCCGAAGGTGTCACACTCTGCGTTTCAGGCGACATGCCGTATCATCCGTACTGCATCCCAATGGATCATCACGGCATCCATAACCGTCCGCGTGGATCGGGTGAAAGCGCCTCGGGCCAGCCAAATACGTATTCCAACGCAAGGACCACCAGACAGATGGCGACGATACCAAAAACAAACTTCACCCGCCTTTCGCTTGGCGGTTTGTGCGCCCAACGGGCCATACGCAGAAGCCAACGAATATTCATTTGTCCTTGAACTGAACCATTCCGACAAAAGGCAGGTTACGACCATGCTGCGCATAATCGATCCCGTATCCGATAACGAAAGCGTCCGGAATTTCAAACCCTGTCCAGTCCGCCGCTGTCTTGACCTCGCGCCGCGAGGGTTTGTCCAACAGCGTGACACTTCGTAATTTTGACGGGCCACGCGCCTGTAACAACTCGAGCACAAAGGCAAGCGTGTGGCCGGTATCCACGATGTCGTCGACCACAAGCACATCGCGCCCGGCAATATCGGTTTGTATGTCCTTGAGAATGCTGACCTTTCCGCTGGACGTGGTGGCATTCCCGTACGAGGACAATTCAAGGAAATCGATCTCCTGATCCAGCTTGATTGCCCGCGCCAGATCTGCGGCGAACATGAAGGCGCCGCGCAAAAGAGCGATGAGAACCAAGCGATCTGTCCCGGCAAATTCGCCATCGATCTCGTTGGCCAAGGCAGCAACTCTCAGCGCGATTGTCTCACGCGGGATCAGCGGTACGATCTCGTGGGTGTGTTCCGGCATGGGAAGCCCCTTGCACTTTCCCCGCCAGTCTAAGAAAAAGCGCGGCACTGTCACGAAAAAACGGGGCGCGCCTGAATGCCGTCACATGCCGAAACACGCCAACTGCCCTATTCCGCACAACAAATGTACGATCTGGTTGCGGATGTAGGGGATTATCCCAAGTTTCTGCCCTGGACGGCGGCGGCGCGGGTTCGGTCGGTCACCCCACGCGACGATGGATCACAGCTCATGGAGGCCGATCTTGTCATCAGCTTCAAGGTGTTCCGCGAACGGTTCGGCAGCCGTGTGGTGCTTTGGCCCGAACGCCGGCGGATTGAAACGGAATACCTTGATGGCCCGTTCCGCTACATGAAGTCCAATTGGCAATTCGAAGACCACGGCACGGGATGCCTTGTGCATTTCGATGTGGATTTCGAATTCAAGAACATCATCCTGCAGAAGGCTGCCGGACTTTTCTTCTACGAGGCCATGCAACGGATCGTGAAAGCCTTCGAAGGGCGAGCACAGCAGCTTTACGGCTGATACCAAAGGAAAAAAACATGACCCTGACCGATCGCCTTGCACAATTCGCGCTGACCGATGCACACCATCTGCCGGATAGCGCCAAGTCGGTGATGGCGCTGTCGTTGATCGATTGGATGGGCTGTGCCCTTGCAGGGCGCGACGAACCGGTGACCAATGTCGTGCGGCGTCTTGCCACTGATGAGGGCGGTGCGCCACAGGCGCATCTGGTGGGCGGCGGACAGGCCCCTGCGCGGATGGCGGCGCTGGTGAACGGCACGGCAAGCCACGCGCTTGATTACGACGACACGCATTTTGCCCATATCGGGCATCCTTCGGTTGCCGTGGTGCCTTGTGCGTTGGCGATCGCCGAGCGTACCGATGCCGATGGAGCAGCGTTTCAGGAGGCTGCATTGATCGGGGTCGAACTGTCGGTGCGTGTCGGGTTGTGGCTTGGGCGTGATCATTACCAGATCGGATTTCACCAAACCGCAACGGCGGGGGCGTTTGGCGCGGCGGCTGCGGCAGGTCGGCTGTTGGGGTTTGATGCCGGTCAGATGGCGGCATCCCTTGGGCTTGTCGCGACGCGGGCGTCGGGGCTCAAGGCGCAGTTCGGGACGATGGGCAAACCCTTCAACGCCGGGATTGCAGCCAGCAATGGAGTCGAGGCGGCGTTGTTGATCGCCAACGGACTGGTGCCAAACCCGAATGCCTTGGAAGATTTCGGCGCGACGCATTCTGGCTCTGACTTGAAAGACGCGCTTGATGCCATTGGTTCCAAATGGATTTTCGAGGATGTCAGCCATAAGTTTCATGCTTGCTGTCATGGGTTGCACGCCGCCCTTGAAGCCTTTGGTGAGGTGGGCGAGGAGCGCCGGAATGTTGCGCGGATCACCGTGCATACGCACCCGCGATGGCTTAGCGTGTGCAATCAGACTGCGCCGGATACCGGTCTGGGCTGCAAATTCAGCTACCGCGCGGTTCTGGCACTGGCCATGGCCGGCCATGACACCTCGCGGCTTGACACATTCTCGGATCAGCTTGCCGGTGCGCCGGACCTTGTCGGGATGCGTGACCGGATCACCGTCTTGGGCGACGAAAGCGTGTCGGAAACCGGAACACGCCTTGTTTTACAGATGGCAGACGGCTCTGAACGGCATGTGGCGCACGATCTTCTGGCGCCGCTGCCGTTGGAGACGCGCCGCGCAAAAATCATGGCCAAGGCGGCGGCACTGATGGGCGCGGAGCGGGCCGAGCGGGTCGCGCGACATGTCACCGAAAGGGCGGCCCCGTCGATGCTGGCGCGCGAATTGGGGGGCTGAGGCGGGTTACGCCAAGCCGCGGGCCAAGAGGTCAAGCGCGTGATCGCGTGACAAAAGACGCACCCGATCCCGGCCAACCGCGCCAAACTCAACCGTTTCTGTAAGCGTTTCCAATCCCTTACGAGACAAAGCGAAACAAACCCGACCTTCGGGTTTATGGTCCGATCCACCCGGGCCGGCGATCCCTGTGATCGACACCGCGATATCTGCGCAGGAGTGCGCAATGGCACCCTCGGCCATTTCGCGCGCCACCTCTTCGGAGACGGCGCCGTGTGCATCAAGGGTATCGGGGCGCACGCCGAGCATGTCGATCTTGGCCTCGTTCGAATAGGTGACAAAGCCCCGATCGACCACGGCGGATGAGCCGGGAATGTCGGTCAAGGCGGCCACGACCATCCCGCCAGTGCAGGATTCGGCGGTTGCGATCATCATCTTCCGGGCTATTGCCAGATCAAGAACAGTCTTTGCAATCAAGGCATTAGAACTCCGTGTGACAGTGCTGCCAGAGCCACGACACTCAACGCGGCAAAAAGCCCTGCAATGATATCATCCAGCATGACCCCAAGTGAATCCCCCCGGCGGTCGGCCCAGCCGACTGGGCCGGGCTTCCAGATGTCAAACAGACGAAACAGCACAAAGGCGGCGATCCAGCCGGGCCAGAGCGCCGTCAGATCAGCGCCCACATGCGCCGCGCCAATCGACACGGGCCAGAAGGCCAGCCACTGTCCAGCCACTTCATCGATCACGATCTCGGATGGGTCGTGATCTTCTTTTCCCTTTGTTTCCCGATAAGTAGACCACCATCCTAATCCAAAAACCAGACCCGTTGCCAGCATCAGGACCCAAGGGCCGGCGGCAATGTGGATCGCCCAGGCGGCGGGGATGGCGGCGAGCGATCCCCAGGTGCCGGGGGCGGGGCGGAGGTGGCCGATGCCGAAGACCGTGGCGATGATATGGGACAGGGTCATGCGGCGACCAACGAAACGATGGCCTGGGCGGCGATGCCTTCTTCGCGACCTGTGAAACCGAGGCGTTCAGAGGTTGTGGCCTTGACCGAAATCCGATCCGCAGTGACGCCGGTGATGCCCGAAAGACAGGCGATCATCGCATCGGCATGTGGGCCGATCTTTGGGTATTCGCAGACCAGAGTGACGTCCATGTTATTGATTTTAAACCCATGTTTCCCTGCCAGATCAACGGCGTGGCGCAGGAAAATATGGCTTTCGGCGCCTTTCCATTGCGGGTCCGAGGGCGGGAAGTGCCGACCTATGTCGCCTTGGGCGAGGGCGCCGTAGATGGCGTCTGTCAGAGCGTGCAGGCCGACATCGGCATCGGAGTGACCTTGCAGGGTTCGGGTGTGGGGGATGGCGACGCCGCAGAGCATGACGTGGTCACCGGGGCCGAAACGATGCACGTCATACCCTTGTCCGATACGTATATCCATTTGATCTCGC
>JALQUE010000158.1 GCA_023260815.1 Roseovarius sp. | reverse complement strand
ACCGAGGGCGACCTGGTCGCCACCGCCGTCCTGTCGGGCAACCGCAATTTCGAGGGGCGGATCAGCCCCGACGTGCGCGCCAACTACCTGGCCAGCCCGCCGCTGGTCGTGGCCTATGCGATCGCGGGCGACATGAACATCGACATCACCAAGGATGCGATCGGCACCTCGAAGGACGGCAAGCCTGTCTATCTCAAGGATATCTGGCCGACCTCGCAGGAAATCGCGGACCTGGTCGAGAAGACCGTCACCCGCGAGGCGTTCCTCAAGAAATACGCCGATGTGTTCAAGGGCGACGAGAAATGGCAGGGCGTGGAGACCACCGACGCCAAGACCTATGACTGGCCGCCCGCGTCGACCTATGTGCAGAACCCGCCCTATTTCCGCGGCATGGCCAAAGAGGCCGGGACCATCTCGGACATCAAGGGCGCGCGGATGCTGGCGCTTCTGGGCGACATGGTCACCACCGACCACATTTCGCCCGCAGGCTCCTTCAAGCCCACCACCCCCGCCGGCGAATACCTGACCGAACGTCAGGTGCCGGTGCGGGAATTCAACTCCTACGGTTCGCGGCGCGGCAATCACGAAGTGATGATGCGCGGCACCTTCGCCAATATCCGCATCCGCAACGAGATGCTGGACGGCGTCGAAGGCGGCTACACCCTCGGGCCGGACGGCGCACAGACCTCGATCTTCGACGCCGCGATGGCGTGGCAGGACAAGGACGTGCCGCTGGTCATCGTGGCGGGCGAACAATACGGCGCAGGCTCCAGCCGTGACTGGGCCGCCAAGGGCACCAGCCTTCTGGGCGTCAAGGCCGTGATCGCCGAAAGCTACGAGCGTATCCACCGCTCGAACCTCGTCGGCATGGGCGTCATCCCGTTCGAATTCACCGGCGGTGACACCCGCAAATCCCTCGGCCTCAAAGGCGACGAGAGCTTTGACATCACCGGCCTCGAAGGCGACATGAAACCGCAGGCCGACGTGCCCTGCACCATCACCTATGGCGACGGCACCACCAAAGACATCACGCTCAAGTCGCGGATCGATACGGCGGTGGAAAAGGAATATGTCGAAAACGGCGGTGTGCTTCACTACGTGTTGCGCAACCTCGCCCGCTCCGCCGCCTGATTTCAGGCGCGCAGACAGACATCAAGGGCGGCCTTCGGGCCGCCCTTTTTCTGTGTCTGGTGATCAGGGAAAAAACGGAATCGGGATCGGCGGTCAAGACCGTGAAAAGACCCCGATGCGTACCAAAGGGACACAAATCCGGGGGCATGCCCCTATAGTCGTCCCAAACCTGCGTAGGTTTCGTACAAACCGTACACCCCGGTCAGCGTGACCGGGCCTCTTCGATGGCCGGAAGGATCGTGCTTTGCAGCACTTTTTCGGTGATCGGCCCGGCAAAGCGCAGCACGATTTGTCCTTTAGCATCAATGACATAGGTTTCCGGCACGCCATAAAGGCCCCAATCCAGCGCCATGCGCCCATTGGCATCGGCCCCAAGCGCCGTATACGGGTCACCCAATTCTGTCAGGAATTTCAAGGCGTTATCCGGCTTGTCCTTGTAATTCACGCCGTAAATCGTGACCCCCTGATCGGCCAAAGTCTCCAGATGCGGATGTTCCACCCGGCACGGCGCGCACCAGCTTGCCCAATAGTTCACCAGTTTGACATCGCCGCTCCGCAAGTCACTGTCCTTGAACGGTTTTTTGTCGCCCAACTGTGTCACCTGCACCGCAGGCGCAGGCCGTCCCTCCAACGCCGACGGCAGCGCATCGGGGTTTTCGCGCTGCATCCCGAAAAAGAACAGCGCCGCCAGACCGGCGAACAGCACAGGGGGCAGGATCATCAACGGCGAGACTTTAGCCATTACTTTTCGCTTTCGTTTCAATATCTTCCAGCTGTTTCTTTACCTTGCGTGCGCGCCAGACGCTCAGCCAGACGATCGCCACCAGCAACACGATCGACACCGCATAGGACGACAAAACCGCATCAGCGTATTTTCCAAGATCCGGCATCATCCCATCCGCTCCCTCGCCAACAGCGCGCGGGTCCGCCGCGCGCGAATTTCAGTTTGCGTCCGAAGAAAGACCAAGGCTATGAAAAGCAACACAAATCCGGCGATGCACACCAGCAGCGGATACCAGAAAACATCCGCCACATTCTCTTCCTTATCCAGGCTCAACGACGCCCCTTGGTGCAATCCCTGGTTCCAGAAATTCACCGCATACCGGCTCAGAAGCGCAAAAACCGATCCCACCAGACACAGGATCGAGGTCAGATCGGCCGCCGTGTCGTCATTCTCGATCGCTTCCCACAGGGCTATGTACCCGAGATAAAAGAGAAAAAGGATGAGGAAGCTGGTCAGTCGCGGATCCCACGCCCACCACGTGCCCCACATCGGCTGCCCCCAGATCGCCCCTGTCGCCAGCGCAATCACCGTCATCACCGCCCCCACCGGCGCCGCCGCCCGCGCCGCCAACGCACTGACATGGTGCCGCCGCACGATCCAGATCAACGACGTCACCAACATCATCAGCCAGGCGTTGATCGCCATAAGGGCGCTAGGCACATGAAGATAAATGATTTTTACGGTCGAGCCTTGTCGGAAATCATCCGGCGTAAAGAAAAATCCCCAGATCAGGCCGACCACCAGCGACACCACCGCCAGCACAGCGATCCAAGGCAAGACGCGGTCCGTGGTCTGGATGAATTTCTTGGGATTTGCATATTCCCAAAGTGATTTGACGCTCATTCCCGTTCCCATTTGCTCAGCGCAGGTTAACCTTCAATACCGCAGCAGAGGCGAAAGGCAAAAGCGCGATGGTGCCGCAGGTGATGCCAGCCAGCATCAAAAGCGGCGTCGTAAAGTCCAGCCCCTCGACCCCCCGGCGCGCCATCTCGGCGCCGAAGATCAATGTGGGGACATAAAGTGGCAGGACAAGTAGGCTCAACAGCAACCCGCCCCGCTTGAGCCCGACAGTCAGCGCAGCCCCGAATGTGCCAATCACGCTTAGCGCGGGCGTGCCAAGAAAAAGTGATAGTATCAACGGCTTATACCCCGCCTCTGGCAGGCTTAGCAGAAGCGCGAAAAGCGGCGCGGCAAGGATCAGCGGCAGACCGGTGGTCAGCCAATGGGCCAGCGCCTTGATGGTGACGATCGCCTCCATCGGCAGGGGCGCCGTGGCCAGCAGATCAAGGCTTCCATCCTCCCAGTCGAGCGCAAAGATGCGGTCCAGCGACAGCAGACACGACAAGAGCGCCCCCAGCCAAAGGATGCCCGCCGCGATCCGGGCCAGCAATTCACTCTGCGGGCCAACCCCAAAGGGAACAAGCGTCACCACGATCAGAAAAAACGCCAACCCCAGCCCAAAGCCGCCCCCGGCCCGCATCGCCAGCCGCAAATCCCGTGTCAGCAGCGCAATCACAAGAACGCCTCGTCGAAATCGTCCAGCGCCGCCGCACGGGCGCGGAACTGCCCTGCATCCAGCACCTCGGCCTCGGGCAAGCCAAGATCGATATGTGTGGCAATCAGTGCCGCCCCCCCTCGCGCCAGATGCGCGCGCACGGCGTTTGCAAACATTCCCACCGCCTCGACATCAAGTGACACGGTCGGCTCATCCAGCACCCAGATCGGGCGCCCGGTGACCAGAAGTCGCGCCAGGCCCAGACGGCGCTTCTGCCCCGCCGACAGGGCGCCTGCGGGCCGTGATGCCAGACGTTCCAACTGAAACGCCTTGATTGCATTGGAAATATCCGCCTCTCCGAAAACCTGTGCCCAAAAAGTCAAGTTCTCGCTAACGGTCAGCGTGGCCTTGATCCCGTCGGCATGTCCTGAATAGACAAGGCTGTCCGGATCGGCCTCAACCCGCCCGTCGATCGGCGGCTGAAGCCCTGCCACGGTGCGCAACAAGGTCGTTTTGCCAATCCCGTTGGGACCACGCAAAACGATGGCGCTGCCGGCATGGAGCGTAAAGCTCACACCTTCCAGCACCTTGATGCCGCCACGGGCAATCGTGAGGTCGGACACATTCAATCCCATGCACCTGTCCCTACCCCAAAGCCCCGCTCTCGGAAAGTGACCTTCAACAAACCGTCGGAGGAAAATTCAGACCGGCAAAAGGGCAGCAGCGACACGACGCCCCTCGGAGAGCAGGACATTGTAGGTCCGGCAGGCCGCCGGAGAGTGCATCACCTCAACGCCTAGTCCCGCCTCTTCCAGGGTGCTGCGCAAGCTTTGCGGCATATGGGCCGTCTCAGGCCCCGTGCCGATGAACAGGACATCGACATCGCCCACAAGGGCCAGAAGCGGTGCGGTATCATCATACCCGTCCCAGCCCTGCGCGCGACTGGACGTGACCAGCACCGCGCCCTGAAAAACCTCGTCTCCGACGCGAAAGAACCCCGGCCCATATCCAGCGATCGGCGTTGCATCCTTGAAGGTGACTTCGTGCATCTGCATAGGTGTTCCCCCTCAATTCCAGATCGGCAATCCAGAGACGACCGCGATGGCGATCACCCCGTAGGCGGCCCATCGGTAAAGCCGTTCGTGGCGCGGGTCAAACAGCGACTGCCCGATCAGCGTGGTGATGAAATAGGGCACCGCCAGCACAAGGGCCAGAACAAGCGTGGACCATGAAATGCTGTTTTGCCATAGCAGGTTGGCCACGATAACCACATCCAGCGCCGCAAGAAACAGGATCGTATTGGCCCGGACCGACGCAACAGCCGCCTGTCCCGCCAGATAAAACAGGATCACCGCCGGCCCCGTCAGCCCCGTGAGACCGCCGATCACCCCGGCCGCGCCGCCGATCGCCACAAGACCGGGACGCGACATACGCCCCGAAAACCGCCAGCCCGACACAAGGGACACCAGCGTGATCGTCGCCACCAAAGCCACGATCCAGCGGATCATGGAGGTATCAAGACGCGTCAAGAGCCAAAGGCCAAGCGGCACGGTTACCAGGGCCGCCAGCGCAAGCAGTCCAACCTCGCGCCGGTTCGCCTGTCCCCACGCCCGAGGCAGTAGCGCGCTTGTGCTGGCGATGCCTGTCAGGGTGATCACCCCGATGACGGTTGCAGGCGGCAGAAAGATGCCCGCCACCGGCACAAAGATCAGCGCGGTGCCGAAACCCGTGAATCCGCGCACGATTCCGGCGGCTCCTATTGTCAGTGCCAACCACAAGATGCCCGGCGTGGCCCAGACATGGGCCAGCGCATCAAGCATCTACGTTCGCGAACTGATTGCCCTGATTGGCGTCCGGCTTGGACCAGTCGCGCTTGACCCCAAGCCACAGCAACACCGTGCTTGCCACGAAGACCGACGAATATGTCCCGATGATCACGCCCCAGATCATTGCAAAGACAAATCCCCGGATCACATCGCCGCCAAGAATGAACAGGGCAAGCAAGGCCAGCAATGTGGTCACCGAGGTCATCATCGTTCGGCTAAGCGTCTCGTTGATCGAAATGTTCAGCACTTCATTGAGTGACTTTTTCTTATATTTCCGAAGGTTTTCCCGCACTCGGTCGAAAACGACCACGGTATCGTTCAGCGAATAGCCCACGATTGTCAGCAGCGCCGCGATGATCGCCAGATCGAACTGGATCTGAAGCTCCGAGAAGATGCCGATCGTCAGCACCACGTCATGCACCAGCGCGATCACCGCCCCAAGCGCGAACTGCCACTCGAACCGCAACCAGATATAGATCAACACCGCCCCGATCGCGAGGGCGACAGCGATCATGGCCGTGGTGATCAACTCCCCCGAGACTTTGGGACCGACACTTTCCACCGATGTGAATTTCAAATCCGGCGATACCGCCTGCAACGCGGTTTCCACATCGGCAATGACATCGGCTGACACGCTCTCCTGGTCCTGCTGGGCCTGAATGCGGATCATCGCCACGTTCTGATCTTCGGCAAAGGTCGGGTCGAAGACTTCGGTAATGGTCACATCGCCCAATTGAAGCGGCTGCATCGCGTCACGGTAAAGGCCGATATCCACCGGCTGCGGCGCCTCGGTGCGGATCGTGGTGCCCCCCCGGAAATCGATCCCGTAATTGAGGCCCTGCAACAGGAATGAACCGCCTGCGATCACGATCAGAACGGCCGACAGCCCCAGTGACAGACGCCAACGCTTGAAGAAATCCCAATTGGTGATCTCAGGCACAAGCCTAAGGGTGCGCCCCTGTAGAACCGATTTGGGGCGCTTGCGTTCGAACCAGATGATCACGATCAGGCGCGTCACGAAAATTGCCGTGAAGACCGAGGTGATGATCCCAAGGCCAAGCGTGATGGCAAAGCCGCGCACCGGCCCAGACCCCATTGCGTACAGGATCACCGCAGTGATGAAGGTGGTGATGTTGGCGTCGGTGATCGCACTCAGCGCCTTTTCATAGCCCAACTCGATGGCCCGCGCCGGCCCCTTGGCGGATTTCATCTCCTCGCGGATACGTTCGAACACCAGCACGTTGGCGTCGACGGCCATGCCGATGGTCAACACGATCCCGGCGATGCCCGGCAGCGTAAGCGTCGCACCGATCAGGCTCAGCAGCCCGAAAATCAACCCCACATTGATGATGAGCGCGATATTGGCGAACAAACCAAAGGTGCCATAGGCCATGAACATGAACACCAGCACCATGACAAAGGCCACGATGCAGGCGATCTGCCCGGCCTCGATGCTGTCGGCGCCCAATTCCGGGCCGATGGTCCGCTCTTCCAGAAATTCCAACCCGGCCGGCAAGGCGCCAGCGCGCAGAAGAACCGCAAGACTGGTGCTGTCCTCAACCGTGAAATTGCCCGTGATGATGCCTGATCCGCCTGGGATGTGGCTCTGGATGACCGGGGCGCTGATCACCTCGCCGTCCAGCACAATGGCAAAGGGGCTGCCGATATTCTCGGCGGTGTAATCACCGAATTTCCGCGCGCCTGTCGGATCGAAGCGGAACGACACGGCAGGGCGGCCATTCTGATCGAAATCAGGTTGCGCATCGACCAGTTCATCGCCGGTGACCACCGGGGCGCGTTCCAGGATGTAGAACGTCCCTTCCTGATCCATCGACGGCAAAAT
>JALQUE010000097.1 GCA_023260815.1 Roseovarius sp. | reverse complement strand
TGCGCCGATGCCCCGGATGACCAACACCTACATGCTGGGCGGCGACGCGGAGCCTGCCGATATCGTCGCCGATCTCAAGGACGGGATCTATGCCGTGGGCTTCGGCGGCGGGCAGGTCGATATCACCAATGGCAAGTTCGTGTTTTCCTGCACCGAGGCGTATCGCGTGAAGGACGGCAAGGTGGGCGCCCCGGTCAAGGGCGCCACGCTGATCGGTGATGGCGCGACCGCGCTGCAGCAGATCCGGGCCCTGGGCAACGACATGGCGCTTGATCCCGGCATGGGCAATTGCGGCAAGGCCGGCCAATGGGTGCCGGTGGGCGTGGGCCAGCCCACCGTCATGATCGGCGGTCTGACCGTCGGCGGCTCGGCGGCGGGCTGACCGGTCTCACCTGCGCCGGATCGGGGGTGCAAGCCCGTTTGAACGGGCTTGCGCGCCTGGCGATTGGCGCGCGTCGCCTCGGGCCGTGGCGCCGTTGGGGGCGGCCAACCGTGGGGGCAACGCGCGCCCTGCTCACCATCGGCCCGTGTCAGGCGCATGCCGCCATCCGCACCGACGCGATACCGATGCAATACCGACGCGAAACCGACAAGCAACTCCGAAGCCCTGCCAATATAATTAACCATCAAAATCATATACTTGCGGGATTTTTACAAAAAAGTGCCGACTCACCTGTTTTGGGTTTACCCATCATTAACCAACCTCGCCCATAACGGTCAGGCAAGTAGGCGAGGCCGCGATGTCCGAGGATACCCATCCTTCTTCCACTCACCCCCCACTCCCACCCACCACGGAAGATGATCGGGCATCGTGGCTTCGCCTCTTGCGCTCCAGACGGGTGGGGCCCTCCACCTTCTACCGGCTTTTGGCCGAACACGGCTCGGCACAGGCGGCGCTTGCGGCGCTGCCCGATGTCGCCGCCGCCGCCGGGGTCACCGATTACAGCCCCTGCCCCGAAGGCGTCGTAGGGGCCGAACTCAAGGCCGCCCGCGCCGCAGGCGCGCACATGATCTGCGTGGGCGATCCGGCCTATCCCCCTTTGCTGCAACAGATTTCCGACGCACCCCCGATCCTTTGGGCCATCGGCGACCCTGCCGTTCTGACCCGCACCGCACCGATGCTGGCCCTTGTGGGGGCGCGCAATGCCTCGTCCCTGGGGCTGCGCACGGCCCGGTCGCTGGCCACCGATCTTGGGGCACGCGGGCATGTCATCGTATCGGGCCTTGCCCGGGGGATCGACACCGCAGCGCATCTGGCCTGCCTCGACAGCGGCACGGTCGCGATCATGGCAGGCGGCGTCGATGTCCTTTATCCCGCCGAGAATGCCCGACTGGCCGACGACATCGCCAGATCCGGCATCCGCCTGTCCGAACAACCCATGGGCCTGATCCCGCAAGCGCGACATTTTCCAAGGCGAAACAGGATCATAAGCGGCGTTGCGCAGGCCATCATCGTGATCGAGGCCGCGGCGAAATCGGGGTCTCTGATCACCGCGCGCGCTGCCCTTGATCAAGGACGGGACGTGCTTGCGGTGCCGGGCCACCCGTTCGACGCGCGCGCCGCTGGCTGCAACATGCTGATCCGGGACGGCGCCACACTGGTGCGCAACGCCGATGACGTGGTCGAGCTGCTACCCTGTGAAACAGCCAGCGTCCGGACTGCGGAACCCAAAGGGGACGCGCTGCCCGAGCCGGCCCCGCCAACACCGCGCAGCCTGCAGGAAACCGCCGCGCTGCACAGTCAGATCCTCAGCCGCCTGGGGCCATCACCCCTGGCAGAAGATCAATTGATCCGCGATCTTGGCGCGTCCGCCGGACAGGTCACCCCCGTCCTCACCGATCTGGAGCTTGATGGCCGCATCCGCCGCCAACCCGGCGGCCTGCTCTCACGGGTCTGACCGCCCAAAGCCTTGCATGGCGCGACGGTCGCTGCCCTGCCCCTCTGCCCCTGCTCTTGGCCTCTGCCCGCTCATCCCTGCCGCCTGCCCGCCCGGCATCTCCCGGCATCGCTGGTGTCACGCTGCTCCGACAGGGCGCATTGACAAATGCTCTTGCCAGCCCACATGGTCCGCCGCCATAAGTTCCGACTCAAGTCGCAAGGAGTATGCATGCCAGTCGTTGTCGTCGAATCCCCGGCCAAGGCCAAGACAATAAACAAGTATCTGGGATCCGACTACACGGTTCTGGCGTCTTACGGGCATGTGCGCGACCTGCCTCCCAAGGACGGTTCGGTCGATACCGAGCATGATTTCGAAATGAAATGGGAGATCGGCGTCGACTCCCGCAAGCACGTCAAGGCGATTGCCGACGCGCTCAAGAATGATGACACGCTGATCCTTGCGACCGACCCTGACCGCGAAGGCGAGGCGATCAGCTGGCACCTCGAAGAAGCCCTGCGCAAACGCAAGGCCATCGGCAAGACCACCGCCGTCAGCCGCGTGGTGTTCAACGCGATCACGAAGGCCGCCGTGACCGAGGCCATGAAAAACCCGCGCGAGATCGACGGTGATCTGGTCGAGGCCTATCTGGCACGCCGCGCACTGGATTATCTGGTGGGCTTCAACCTCAGCCCGGTTCTGTGGCGCAAGCTGCCCGGCGCCAGATCGGCGGGGCGCGTGCAATCTGTCTGCCTGCGGCTGATCGTCGAGCGTGAAATGGAGATCGAGGCCTTCAAGGCCCGCGAATACTGGTCTGTAAAGGCGCTCCTGTCCACGCCACGGGGTCAGGAATTCGAGGCGCGGCTGACCTCTCTGGCCGGCAAGAAGCTGGACCGCTACGATATCGAGAACGCGACCCAGGCCGAAATGGCCGTGCAGGCGATCACCTCGCGCGATCTGACCGTCACCTCGGTCGAGGCCAAACCCGCTTCGCGCAACCCGTCGCCCCCCTTCATGACATCGACCCTCCAGCAGGAGGCAAGCCGCAAGTTCGGAATGGGCGCGCGCCAGACGATGAGCGCGGCACAGCGGCTCTATGAGGCGGGCTACATCACCTACATGCGGACCGACGGGATCGACATGGCCCCCGAGGCCGTGCATGCGGCCCGCGACGCGATCAAGGACTTGTATGGCGCCGACTACGTGCCCTCCAGTCCGAGGATGTACAAGAACAAGGCGAAGAATGCGCAGGAAGCGCATGAATGTATCCGCCCCACCGAAATGACGCGCGACGCCTCGGCCATCAAGACCACGGACGCCGATCAGCGCAAGCTCTATGACCTGATCTGGAAACGGACGCTGGCCTGTCAGATGGAAAGCGCCCGGATGGAACGCACCACCGTCGACATCGGCAGTCAGGACGGACAGGTCGGGCTGCGCGCCACCGGTCAGGTCGTGCTGTTCGACGGCTTCCTCAAGATCTACGAGGAAGGGCGCGACGATCAGGCCGGCGATGACGACGACAAGCGCCTGCCGCAGATTACCGAAGGCGACAAGACCGAAAAGCGCAGCGTGACACCCGAGCAGCATTTCACCCAGCCCCCGCCGCGTTACACCGAGGCGACGCTGGTCAAGAAGATGGAAGAGTTGGGCATCGG
>JALQUE010000090.1 GCA_023260815.1 Roseovarius sp. | reverse complement strand
GAACTATAAGCCTTTGTGTTTGGGGCGCAATCCGGGGCGCAAATGGCTATTGGGTTTCGGCGCGGGCGCGGGCGGCATCGCTGTCGGCCTCGGAAAGGCCAAGCGCCTCCTGGGCGGCAAGGATGACGGCGATTTCCTCGTCCTGTCCCACGTCGTCGGACAGAACCACCTCCCACAGCGCCTCGAGCGCGTCAATGCGGGCCTCGTGCGGCACGGCTTCGCGGATGAGATGCGCCAGCGCGCCGGTATCGGGGGCGGCATGTTCCAGTTTTTCGCAGGTGGCGCGCATCTTGGCGGCCTCGATCGGGCCAAGCCCGTTGACCCGCGCCAGCAGCCTGTCGATGCGGCGGATTTCCTCGAACCGGTAAAGGTGATCGGATTTCGCGACCCGGACCATCAACGCGCCGAGCGCCAGTTTGGCGTCCGGTTCAGGCAGGGGTTGGGGCTTGGGCGCGATCAGGGCAGCCAGAAGTCGGTTCAAGATGTCACTCCCCGTAGCCTTCGACGATCACCAGATCGCCGGTCGAGACCGGATCGCGCAGCGCCCGCGCGGCCTGATACCCGGGTGAGACGTAACAGGCCAGCGCCGCGGCATAGCTGGGAAATTCGATGACCACGGTGCGGGCGCGGGCCTGACCCTCGCGGGTTTCGCGGGGACCGCCGCGCACCAGAAAGCGCGCGCCATATTCCGCAAAGGGGGCCGCGTTGGCGGCCTTGTAGGTTTCATAGACCTGCGGGTCGTCGACATCGACATGCGCCACCCAATATCCTTTCGGCATCCCCAATTCCCTTTCGTCAAAACGCCATGGGCGCAGTTTGATAGAGGATATCGTCCAACGCAATCCCGCCCGGATCGTCATTCGTCACGGTGATGGCCGCAATATCGGCGATGCCCCCCGCACGCCGGAAACCCAGATCGGTGATGCCTGTGGCAAGCTGGCGGCGGATCTGCCCGATCCGGACGCCATCACGACGAAAGAAGGCGATGGTCAGCGTCCCTGGTGACGATGCGCCGCCAAGCGGAGCGGCGTAATCGCTGTGAATGCGCAGGCCAAGGGCGCGCTGGCCATGATCGAAAAGAATTGCGACCGATCCTTCGCCGCGCGCCTCAAGCGCGGGAAACCCGGCGGGGCCAAGCGGAAACAGGGCGTTCGAGCCAAACCCGCGATGCTGCGCGACCGACAGATTCGCGCCCGGCGGGCCGGGACGGATCGCCAACGGGGCGCGTGGCGTGCCCGACAGGGTATCATGCGGGTGGCCGGTGACCTGTTGGCCGGCCAGCCGTTCGCCCAGCCACGCATGGCCCTCGCGCATGGCCGCCTCCAGCGGGATGCCCGGCTCGGGGCGGCGGGGCAGGGTCTCGAAATCAAGTTTGGCGTCAAGCTCTTGTCTCAAAACGGAATACGGCGCCGTAACCAACGCCTCTTCCGCCTGGATCGGGGGGGCAAACCCACTGGTCACCGCCAGCAAGACACAGGATGCGGCAAGGTTCCGCGCAGAAGGAAAAGGCCACAGATCCGACACAATTGCTCCCAAGAAAATGCGATATCCGGGGACAATCTAGACGCGACCGGCACCCGGTAACATGACATTATAGCTTGCGGAGCGATTTTATGCAGAGTTTCGAGGATTTCGATTGGCAAAGCGGCACCGAGGAGGCGCATCTGGCGATGGCGCGTCAGGCCGGCCCGGCGCAGCTGCGCGATCTGGCGCGGCGCTATGACTGGTCGATGTATCCCGAAGCGGTCCTGGGCTGGGTCATGGCGCAGGCCTGTGTCGATCTGGGCTCGGCGCTGACGGCATTCTTCAACGGCGATCCGGAGCGTTTCAACTACATCCCCAAGCGACAGGTAACCGAGGAGTATCAGGGGGTTGCGATCCTGCTGGACAATATTGTGCGCCGGGTGAACAGCGGCTTCTACCTGGTCGATCCGGGCCGGGACGTGGCCAGTCGCAAGACCCTCGCGAAATGGCTGTCCTATCAGGAGAGTGACCGGCTGGAGGGACGGCAAGGCCGTTACGTGCTGGACGAGGCGATCCTGAGCACGCTTCTGGAAGACCGGCTGCGGCTGGACCGTGTGACCGAGACCGCGACCTACAATTCCAACCCCAGCCTGTGGCGCGACCTGCTGAGTCCGGTGATGGATCTGGGTGTGCCGCGCCGCTTTCGGGGCTTCAAATCGGGACGGCGCTGACCGGCCTGCCGCGGGCTGCCCCCCTATCTGTTTCGCGTCGGTATCGCGTCGGTATCCGCTCGGTGCCGGCGCGCGGCCCGATTGGCGGTGTGCTTGTGGCAGGTGGGGGCCTCCGGCGGGGATATTTGCAGCCAGAAGAAACATGTCGTCGGCGCGCGCTTCTTCTGGCCGGAAATATCCCGGGGGAGGCGTTGAAATCCCCCTTCGGGATTTCAACGGTGGGGGCAGAGCCCCCCTTCTTGCCTTTGGTCAGCCCTCGACCGATGCGCGGTGGATGCTGTCGATTGAGGCGCCGATCGTCGCGTTGAATTCGGCGTCGGATTGCTGGGCTGACAGACCTTCGGTTAGGGCGCGGCTGAAGCTGGCGATCATGCCGGTGTTGCGGGCCAGGCGGCTGTTCGCCTCGTCGCGGCTGTAGCCGCCCGAGAGCGCCACCACGCGCAGCACTCGCGGATGGGCGATCAGCGGCGCATAGAGGTTGTCGGTTTCTGGCAGGGTCAGTTTGAGCATCACCTGGCAGTCGTCGGGCAGGGCGTCGAGATGGCTGGCGATCGCGTCGCGCAGGAGGGCTTCGGCCTCGGCCTTGTCGGGAATGCTGATGGTGACTTCGGGTTCGATGATCGGCACCAGCCCGTGAGCGAGGATCTGGCGGCCGATCTCGAATTGCTGGTCGACCACGGCCGTGATGCCCGCCGGGTTGGCGGCGTTGATGACCGAGCGCATCTTGGTGCCGAAGATCCCGGCGGCCACGGCGCGCGTCAGCAGCGCGTCGAGATCGGGCATCGGTTTCATCAGCTGCACGCCGTCCGTTTCGGCGGCCAGCCCTTTGTCGACCTTCAGGAAGGGCACCACGCCGCGGTCTTCCCACAGGAACGTGGCCGAGGGTTTGCCGTCGATCTGCCGGTCCATTGTCATCTCGAAGAGGATCGCGCCGATCACCTTGTCGCCGGTGAACGCGTCCGACAGGATGATGCGCGCGCGCATGTCGTGGATCAGGCCGAACATCTCCTCGTCGGTGCTCCACGCATCGTCCTCGATGCCATAGCCCTTCAGCGCCTTTGGCGTCGAACCGCCGCTCTGGTCGAGCGCGGCGATGAAACCCTGTCCGTCGGCAATCTTCGCAGTCATGTCAGCGGTGTTCATGGGCGTTTCCCTTGGTTCT
>JALQUE010000087.1 GCA_023260815.1 Roseovarius sp. | reverse complement strand
ATAACCCTGTGTGTTGACGCTTTGGATAGCGGCCCGTCAACCAAAGACGGGTGGTTGCAGACCTATGCGCAAGACCGTCCGAATGAGGATCATGATAGACCGGAGATGACGGACCGGGCCATTTTCCGGCAGTGATGACATAGGGTGTTTCATGACTCTTCAGATCCGACAGTATGCTCCGGCTTTCCCCCAAAGCCTTGTTGTAAGTGGTTTGATTTCCGTTCCGAACGCCGTGTCACAGGGCCATGCCCTCGGGGCTTGTTGCAGCTTAGAGACCCCCTCCGGGGTCCGGTCCGTCACCAAGATCGAACAGGGGGAATTGATCCGCACGGCTTGCGGCGACTGGCAGAAGGTGGCCGCGCGTCGAACCCGTCGGGCCGGGGCGCGGGCCATGGTGCGACTGCCTGCCTCGGATGTTACCGGGCCTGAGCCGTTTTGCGTCGATCGCGAGGCCCATGTGATGATCTGTCATCCGCTGGCCGAGCTGCATTTCACGGAAAGTGCCGTTTTGGTGCGGGCCAGTGATCTGGTTGCCTGCGGTTTTGCCAGCGACGTCACAGTGGACGGACCGCTGCACGAGATCGAATTGGAGCGGCGCGGTATCGCGGCCTGCGGTCGGTCGGGCGTTGTCCTGCCGGGGGTGTCGGACAGCTTGGCGGGCGAGGACGATATGGGCCTCATGGTGCTCTATGCCGACGAGACCCGGTTGTTGATGCATCTGCTGGCCTGACAGCCGCGCGGGTGCGGCCTGCCGTGACCTTCAAAGCATGGCGACAAGGATGAACGCGTGTCGCGACAGGCTGTGCTGCCAATCGTTGCACGCGGTCGACCTTGCGCCGATGTCACGGACTGAGGGCGCAACGCCTTAGCCGCCGCCCGGATTGGGCGGCGTTTTTGTGTCAGCGGGCGTGTCGTCGTCATCCTCTTCAGACAGCTGGCTGAACAGGGCCGCCATCGCGGACTCGTCCATCTTCATCATGCTTGTCCGGCTTTCCTTGCGGGGGGGCGGGATGATTTCGGGTTCAGGTTCGGGTTCGGGTTCCGGGGTGGGTTCCGGGATGGGGGCAGGCTCGGGTTCGGGAGGCGGGGGAGGCGGGGCGATCGGCTCGGGATCAGGCGGGGGCGCTGCAGGCGCGGCGGGCTGAAGCACATCCTCCAGGGCGGCGCGCAGAAGGCGCAGACGCAAGAGCATCGCCTGACGCCGCGCCGAGCGGACATCCAGACTGTCGCGCACCTCGGAAATGGCCCCGAGCGCGTCGGGCAGCGATTGGCGGCCAAGCGTCGTGTAGATGCGCCGCAGCGCGGGCGGCAAGGCGCGGGGCGCGGCGGTGGCGCGGCGGGATCGGGCTTTGGTCATCATTGGGATCCTGTCCTCGATGCAGTTGGCATCGGTCTTGCAAGATATGGACCAAACCGCCGACACGATCGTGCCGAAAGGAGGTGCCATGACGGGATTGACAGCGATACGGGACAACCTGGGCATACATGCCACGTCCCTGACCTTGCGCGAACAGCGCAGCGCCATGCTGGCGTCGAACATCGCCCATGCCGCGACGCCGGGCTACAAGGCGCGCGATATCGACTTTGCCAGGGTTCTGGCCGCGCACTCGGGACAGGGCGGGATGCGGGCGACCCATGCGATGCATGTGCGTCATGCCGGTCCGGGGGGCGCGGATCTTGCCTATCGGCAGCCGGTGAACCCCAGCCTTGACGGCAATACCGTCGAACTGGACGTCGAGCAGCGGGAATTCGCGGAAAACACGCTGCGGTATCAGATCAGCCTTACGCTGTTGAACCGCAAGATCAGCGGCTTGACCCGCGCCATCAAGGGAGAATGACGATGAGTGGTTCCATGTCGGTGTTCGATGTCGCGGGGCGGTCCATGTCGGCCCAGCTTCTGCGGTTGAACACGATCACGTCGAATATCGCACAGGCGGGTGCCGTGGCCGGTTCGGAGGCCGAGGCGTTTCGGGCGATCCGTCCGGTTTTTGGCGCGGTCTATTCGGAACGGTTCCAGCAGGATGGATTGTCGGCGGTGTCTGTGGAGGGCGTTGTGCCTCTGGACCGTGAGCCGATGCGGATGCACCGGCCCGATCACCCGCTGGCCGATGCCGAAGGCTATGTCTATCAGGCCGCGGTCAACGTCGATGAGGAGATGGTCGAGATGCTGGAGGCGACGCGCCAGTATCAAAACACGGTCGAAGTGGTGTCGACGCTGCGCACGCTGATGGCGCGCACCGTCCAGATGGGACAATAGGCAAGATCATGACAACAGCGATTTCCGGCGCGACCAATGCGATGGCTGACCTGGCCAAGTTGAGTGGTGTCACATCAACGTCGCCTTCCAATCAATTGGGTCAAAAGGATTTTCTGACGCTTTTGTCGGCGCAGTTGCAGAACCAGGACCCGTTCGCGCCGATGGAAAACGGCGAGTTCGTGGGCCAGATGGCGCAATTCTCGACGGTGTCGGGGATCGAGACGCTGAATGACAGCATGCGCGCGATGGGCGACAAGCTGGGCGGTGGCGGGCGGCTGTCGCTTGGTGCGTCGCTTCTGGGGCGGCAGGTGATGGTCGAGAGCAACACCGCCCATGCCGACGCAAGCGGCGCGATCCATGGCGCAATCAATCTGTCTGCGCCAGTCGATGCGCTGCGCCTGCGGTTCACCGATCCCAAGACGGGTGCCGTGCTGAAGGAGATGAACCTTGGCGCGCAACCTGCTGGAAACATGCCTTTTTCCTGGGATGATCTGCCCGCTGATCTGGCGGCGTCGCGGGGCGCTGTGCGGGTGATGGCCGAGGCCACGAGCGAGGGGCGCACGAGCCTGCCCCCGACATCGGTCTTTGCCCGGATCACCGGCGTCGAGATGCCCGCGGGCACTGATGAACTGACACTGGACGTCGAGGGCTATGGCCAACTCAACAGTCTGGAAATCAACGCGCTGCGATAGGCGCATGACCCCTCTGATACATCTCAAGAAAAAGGAACCGACATGGCCTTTCTGACAGCACTTTCCGGCCTGAACGCATCGCAGACTTCGATCTCGGTGACATCGAACAACATCGCCAATGTGGGCACGATTGGATTTCACGGCGCGCGCGCCGAATTCGGAGACGTCTATTCCAATTCGTTGTTTTCGGATGAGCGCACGCAGGTCGGCAGCGGCACACGCCTTAATCGCGTGGCACAGGATTTCGGCCAGGGCAGCCTGGCCACCACGTCGAATTCGCTGGACCTTGCGTTGAGCGGATCGGGATTTTTCCAACTGATGACCACGGGTGACGCGCAGGAACGTGCCTATACGCGCGCCGGTGCCTTCATGCTGGACTCGCAGGGGTTTGTGGTGAATGCGGCGGGCGCCAAGCTGGCGTCATTCCCGACCGCGCTGAACGGTACGCCGCTGTCGATCAACGAAACGCAGCCC
>JALQUE010000076.1 GCA_023260815.1 Roseovarius sp. | reverse complement strand
GATCAAAGATTTTGTCGGGCTCTTCGATACCCGGGCCCGTATCGGCGATACGCAACCGCACGGGGCTGCCATCCACAACCGATATGGTAATGCGCCGCAGCGTGGCATCGGCCATGGCATCGGCGGCATTGCCCAGCAAATTCACCAGCACCTGGCCCAGCCGCACCTCGCCGCCGCGCACCCATATGGGCCCCGAGGGGCGATGCCAATTGACCAAGATCGCGTCTCGGCGCAGGCGTGGCGCCAACAAATCCAGCGCGGTTTCCACCACCGCCACAATATCCACCCGGCCCATCGGTTCGGCCTCGTTGCGCGCAAAGGCACGCAGGTTTTTGATGATCCGCGCCGCCCGCGCCGCCAAGGCCGAAATACGGCCCAAATTTTCAGCAGCCAATTCGGGCTTGCCCCGCTCTAACACCATCGCACCATTTTCGGCATATTGCTGGATGGCCATCAAAGGCTGGTTCAATTCATGGCTGATGCCCGCGCTCATCTGCCCCAGCGCCGACAGCTTGCCCGCCTGCACCAGATCGTCCTGCGCCTTTTTCAGCGCCGCCTCGGCCTCGAGTCGTTCCCCCACCTCGCGGCGCAGCGCGATGTTCGCGCCCGACAGTTCCGCCGTTCGCTCGGTCACGCGCTGTTCCAGCCGTTCGTTGGCGCGTGCCAGTGTGCGGCGGCGTTCTGCGGCCTGAATGAGCAACCCCCCGAAAGCAAGGCAGATCACCGCAAAGACACTGGCCTGAAGGGCCGCGATCCGGCGGGCCTGCGCCACGTCCAGCAGGGCATGGCCCGTCATGCCGATCACCGGCAGATCGCGCACCATATGCAGCGCCTGTCGTGGCAGGTAGTCGCCCCAGTCCATCCGCCACAGCTCGTGTCCGGCAAGCCGCGTCGCCTGAAATGCCGGGGCTTGGGCATCGCCTGGCGGGCGTAGCCCGGCGCTGTCGGGATCGGTCCGCCAATACAGCAATTCCGACCGGTTCGAGACAAAGACCAACCCGGCGCTGTCGGTGAAGAACACCGGCGGCTGGCCCCCGATCCAGTCCCATTCCAGCTCGGCGATGTCGATCAGCACCACCAGAATGCCGGTCACGTCCCCGCCGGGGCCAAACGCCGGAGCGGCAAAGACATAGGCCCGCTGCCCGTCGCGCCCGTAACGGCCATAGCCCTGTCCAAGCGCGCCTTGCCGCGCCCGGTCGAAATAATCCGATCCGGTCATCGCCCGAGGGCTATGCCCGGCGCGCGCCAGAACCCGCCCTTGTGGATTGGCGTAAAGCAGCCCCATCGCGCCGGTCTTGTCGGCTGCCTGCAGCAACAGGGCGCGGGCGCCGGACGCGTTGATGCCGGGCCGCAGCGCGGTCAGCGTGGGGTGGTCCGCCATCAGCACCGCCAGTTCCTGATAGCGGCGCAACTGCCCGCTGAACCGGTCGGCGGCCAGCGCCAGATCCGAGCGGCCCTGCTTGTCCAGCTGATCCAGCACCTGCACATAGCCATAGCGCCAGATGCCTCCGGCGCTGAGCACAACCAGCAGCAGGAACAAGGCGACGATCGCAAGACGGGTGCGCAGGGCCGATGTCATGGCGCCCGTTCTATCAAGCTCGCCCCGTCCTTGACCAGCGCCACGATCAGCCCATCGGCACGGGGTGCCCAAGCGTGATCGCCTGGGGTGTGATGCGCGTGTCGTAGATCAGCACCTCGACCCCGGCGGCGCGGGCCGCGTCAAAGCCTGCCGCATAGGCCGGATCGATATCCGCCGCCAGCCGGAAGGCGCGCGCATCGGTGCGCTGGATCAGATAGACCATCACCGCGCGATGCCCGTCGCGGGCCATCTGCGCCAATTCGGCCAGATGTTTCGTGCCGCGCGCGGTCACGCTGTCGGGAAACTCGGCGATGCCGGGATGCCGTTGCAGGGTCACCGATTTGACCTCGACATAGGCAGTCCTGCGCCCCGCGCCCTCCAGAAGGAAATCGATCCGGCTGCCGGTGCCATAGGCCACCTCGGCGCGGAGGCGGTCATAGCCCGCAAGCGCGGCCACCTCGCCGGCCTCCAGTGCCGCGCGCAGCGCGCGGTTGGGCAGCGATGTGTCGACCCCGGTGAAATGCCCGTTCCCGTGATCCACCAGACGCCAGCCGTATTTCAGCTTCTTCTTGGGATCGTCATTCGGCTCGACCCAGATGCGCGTGCCGGGATCGGCCAGCCCCATCATCGATCCGGGATTGGCGCAATGCGCCGTCACCTCGCGCCCGTCCTCCAGCCGGATATCGGCCAGAAAGCGTTTGTAGCGCCGGATCAGGGTCGCCGGCTCAAGAGGGGTTTGAAAGCGCATGTCGACACGCCTATACCGAAGCCATCATCCCATCAAGGAGTGCGCCACATGCCCAACCCCACCGCCGCCATGCTGGTCATCGGAGACGAGATCCTGTCCGGGCGCACGCGCGACGCCAACATGCATCATCTGGCCAAGGAACTGACCCATGTGGGGATCGACCTGCGTGAGGTGCGGGTGGTCAGCGACGATGCCGATGCGATCACCGACGCCGTCAAGGCGCTGAGCGCCGCCCACACCCATGTCTTCACTTCGGGCGGGATCGGCCCCACCCATGACGACATCACTGCCGACAATGTGGCGCGCGCCTTTGGCGCGGCCATAGACGTGCGCGACGACGCCCGCGCGATCCTTCAGGCACATTACGACCGGCAAGGGCTTGAGCTGAACGAGGCCCGTCTGCGCATGGCCCGTATCCCCGATGGTGCGCGGCTGATCGACAACCCGGTCAGCGCCGCGCCGGGCTTTATCCTTGGCAATGTGCATGTGATGGCCGGGGTGCCGTCGATCTTCAACGCGATGCTGGCCAGCGTGCTGCCCACGCTGACGGGGGGCGCGCCGGTGCTGTCGCAATCGCTGCACATCTACCGGGGGGAGGGTGATATCGCCGGGCCGCTGCGGGCGCTGTCGGAACGCTATCCCGATCTGTCCTTTGGCTCCTACCCGTTCCAGCGCGATGGCGCCTATGGCGCACAGGTGGTGATCCGCGGTCAGGACGGTGCGCGTCTGGACGCCGCCATGGCCGAGTTGCACGCGACGTTCCCCGCATGACCCCCGAGACGTTCCATACCGTGATCGAGGCCACATGGCCCGCCGCCGAGACCATGCCGCATGGTCCCTGGACGATCCGCAACGGGCAGGGCGGCGGCAAGCGGGTCTCGGCGGCCACGGCCCGCCAACCGGTGACCGCCGCCGATCTTCCCTTGGCCGAGGCCGAAATGCGCGATCTGGGCCAGACGCCGTTGTTTCTGATCCGCAATGGCGATCTGGGGCTGGATGCGCTGCTTGAAGGGTATGGCTATGACGTGGTCGATCCGGTCAACATGTATGCCGGTCAGGTCGATGCCCTCGCCGTGCCGCCGCCGCAGGCCACCAGCTTTGCCATATGGGAGCCGCTGGCGATCCAGCGCGAGATCTGGGCCGAGGGCGGCATCGGCCCCGCCCGGATCGACGTGATGCGGCGTGCCAGCTTTCCCAAGACCGCCGTTCTGGTGCGTGACGGTCAGCGTCCCGCCGCCACCGCGTTTTGCGCCATCCATGACGGGGTGGCGATGATCCATGCGCTCGAAGTGCGCGCCGCCTGCCGCCGTCGCGGCATGGGCCGGCACGCTGTCCAGCAGGCCGCGATCTGGGCGCGGGCCAATGGCGCCACGCGCATGACGGCGCTTTGCACGCGGGCCAACGCCGGGTCGAACGCGCTCTTTGCTTCCCTCGGTCTGGCCTGTGTGGGACAATACCATTACCGCATCAAGACCTGAGGAGGCGCCCCGCAGATGACCGACACCTCACGACCCACCGCACTGGACCTGCCGATGGCCGATCCGCTGCCCGAGGCGACACGCAAGTATTTCGATATCTGTCAGGACAAGCTGGGCATGGTGCCCAATGTGCTCAAGGCCTACGCGGTCGAGATCGCCAAGCTCGATGCCTTCACCGGGATGTATAACGACCTGATGCTGGCCGAGAGCGGCCTGACCAAGCTTGAGCGCGAGATGATCGCGGTGGTGGTCAGCTCGATCAATCGCTGCTGGTATTGTCAGGTGGCCCACGGTGCGGCGGTGCGGCAGTTGTCGGGGCGTCCCGAACTGGGCGAGGCGATGGTGATGAACTGGCGCGCCGCCGATCTGGATACCCGTCAGACCGCCATGCTGATCTTTGCCGAAAAGATCACCCGCGCCAGCGCCGAGATTGTCGAGTCGGACCGCCAGGCGCTGCGCGATGCGGGGTTTTCGGACCGCGATATCTGGGACATCGCCAATGTGGCGGGGTTCTTCAACATGACCAACCGTGTGGCCAGCGCCACCGGGATGCAGCCCAATCCCGAATATCACGGTCAGGCACGACAGGGCTGATGCGGGCGCGGCTGGCCCTTCTGCTGCTTTGTCTGGCTCTCGTTCCCGTGGGGGCGCAGGCCCAGACATCGGGCCAGACATCGGCGGTTGACCTCTCGATGCCCGGTGCTGCGGTGCTGACCCGAGAACTGGTCGAAGAGGCAGGAAGCTATCGGCTTCCGGTGGGACCGTTCCGCGATGGAGTGATACGCACACTCAAGGTCGAGGGCCGGATCGTGCAGCAGGCATGGCGGATCGACGCGCAGGGCATGACCACGTTGCAAATCCTCGCGCCGTTGCGCGATCAATTGGTCGCGGCGGGCTTCAACATCCTGTTCGAGTGCGCCGCCGCCGAATGCGGCGGGTTCGATTTCCGCTTCGATACCCGCGTGATGGCGGCGCCCGACATGTTCGTGGACCTGCTGGATTACCGGTTTGTGTCGGCGCGGCGCGATGGCGCGAACGGGGCGGGCGACTATGTCTCGCTTCTGGTCAGCCGGTCGGGTGCGCGCGGCTATGTGCAGGTGATCCATACCGGCGACGCGCAGATCGGTGTGATGCAACAGGCGCAGGCGGGCACATCCGCCCCGTCGGGCACCCCGCCCGTCGATCTGCCGATGGATCAGGCCTTGCTGCGTGCAGGTCACGTCATCTTTTCGGACCTCGAATTCGAAACCGGCTCGGCGGCGTTGGGGCAGGGGCCGGTCGCGTCGTTGCAGGCGCTGGCCGACTTTCTGGCCGAGGATGACAGCCGGCGCGTGGCGCTTGTCGGGCATACCGATTCCGTCGGCGGGCTGGACCCCAATGTCGATCTGTCGCGCGCCCGCGCCACCGCTGTGATGACCCGGCTGATCGAGGCCTATGGCGTCCGTCCCGAGCAGCTCGAGGCGCGTGGCGTGGGGTATCTTGCGCCCATCGCCTCGAACCGCACCGCCGCCGGCCGCGATGCCAACCGCCGCGTCGAGGCGGTGCTTCTGAACACGGACTAGATCCGACGGCCGGGCGTCTGATCTGGCAGCGGTTGCGCCCAACGCCGCCTTGCGCTATGCCGCATCGCAGCGAACATGGAGCCGGGTGCGATCCCCGGCTGGCTCTTCCGGCCGCCGATCCGCCGGACAACCAGACCACAGGCCAGCACCGCGCCGCCCCCGCAGCGCCGGCACGGCTCAAGAAAGCGCACGTCTCATGATTTCCCTATCCGCCTACCGGCGCGACTGGACCGGCAATATCCGTGGTGATCTTTTGTCCGGCCTTGTCGTGGCCCTTGCCCTGATCCCCGAGGCCATCGCCTTTTCCATCATCGCGGGCGTGGACCCCAAGGTGGGGCTTTACGCCAGCTTCTCGATTGCCGTGATCACCGCGATCACCGGCGGACGGCCCGGCATGATCTCGGCCGCCACGGCCGCGACGGCGGTGTTGATGGTCACGCTGGTGCGCGATCACGGGCTGGAATACCTTCTGGCCGCCACCGTTCTGGCCGGTCTTTTGCAGATTTGCGCGGGGTTCCTGCGTCTGGGTTATGTGATGCGCTTCGTGTCGCGGTCGGTGATGACCGGCTTTGTGAACGCTCTGGCGATCCTGATCTTCATCGCGCAGCTGCCCGAGCTTGACCCAACGAAAGTGCCGATGCTGACCTATGCGCTGGTCGCGGGCGGGCTGGCGATCATCTATCTGTTTCCGCGCATCACCACCGTGATCCCGTCACCGCTGGTCACGATCATCGTTCTGACGGCGCTTGTCGTGGTGATGGGCTGGGATGTGCGCACCGTGGGCGACATGGGCCAGTTGCCCGACACGCTGCCGGTCTTTTTGATCCCTGACATTCCGCTCAATTTCGAGACGCTCCAGATCATCTTTCCCTACGCGCTGGCCGTGGCCGTCGTGGGCCTGCTGGAAAGTCTGATGACCCAGCAGATCGTCGATGACCTGACCGACACGGCCTCAAGCCGCAATCAGGAATGCATCGGGCAGGGTCTGGCCAATACCGCCACCGGCTTTATCGGCGGGATGGCGGGCTGTGCGATGATCGGGCAGTCGATCATCAACGTGAAATCCGGTGGGCGCGGGCGGCTGTCGTGCTTTGTCGCGGGGATTTTCCTGCTGATCCTGTGCGTGGTGCTGGGCGATATCGTGGCGATCATTCCGATGGCGGCGCTGGTGGCGATCATGATCATGGTGTCGATCGGCACGTTCTCGTGGTCGTCGATCAAGAACCTGCGCGATCATCCGCGCTCGTCGTCGATCGTGATGCTGGCGACGGTGTTCTTCGTGATCTACACCCATAACCTTGCCA
>JALQUE010000063.1 GCA_023260815.1 Roseovarius sp. | reverse complement strand
CGCGCCGCACCTGACCGCCCGCCTTGATCTGGGCGGCATTGAAATCAGCCGCCGCCGCACGCCTTTCGGCCCAGGCAGGGCGCAAAGCCTTGAGGCAGGCGCCGATTCCGACACCTTGGGAAAAGACCTGCCCCGTCACCGTGGGCTGGCCCACCTGCAAGGCATTGCGAATGCGAAATTCCAGCCGGTCATGACCCAGTGCATCGGCCAGTTCGTCAAACAGCGCCTCTTGCGCGATGGACCCTTGCGGAACACCAAACCCCCGAAAGGCACCAGCGGGCGCACAATGGCTGTGAATGGCCGCGGCGCGCGCCTCGTAGGCGGGGAGGAGATACGGACCGGACGCATGGACCGGCACACGATTTGCCACCGTCGGCCCCCAAGACGCATAGGCGCCGGTGTTGAAACTGGCAGCCACCGTCATCCCGAGAAGCCTGCCTTCGGCATCCGCGGCCACCTTTGCGGTGATCTGCGAGGGGTGTCTTTTGGTCGTGGTCATCATCGAGTCCCTGCGGCTATAGACCATGCCGCAAGGCGCACCCGTCACCCAGGCCGCCAGTGCAAGATAGGGCTGTAGCGACAGATCGAGCTTGGCCCCAAAGCCCCCACCGACCGAGGACGGCAGGATGCGGATCGCATCGCGGGGCAGATCCATGATCAGCGCCAGATCCTCAAGATCCATATGGGGCGCCTGTGTGCAGGCCCAGACCTCGATCCGGTCGCCGACGCGGCGCGCATATCCGGCCTCGGGTTCGATATAGGCGTGTTCGATGAAGCCCGTGGTAAACGTGGCTTCCACCACCGCCGCCGCAGTCTCGAGAGCCTTTTCGGGCGCCCCGCGCCGCACGAACCCCTCCACCAGCACGTTGCCGATCCGCCCGTCATGAAGCACTGGCGCCCCGTCGGCGCGCGCCGACGGAATATCGAGCACGGCAGGCCGCTCCTCCCAGGTGACGGGGAACTGGGCCAGGTCAAGGCGGTCGACCACGTCGCGCGGACCGACGATTGCCGCGACCGGCTCGCCTTTGAAGCGGGCCACGTCCCTGGCAAACACGGGCTGATCGGCGAAGGGCGGAATAACGCCATGACAGTTGCGACCGGGAATATCATCGGCCGTCAGGACCGCGCGCACGTCTGGATGGGACGCGCTCCATGATGCGATGTCACCCAAGGTGACCCCCGCGTGATGATGCGGGCTACGCACCAGGCGGACAGCAAGTGTACCCTCGGGCCAGCCATCCGCGCCGAAACGGTCGGTGCCAAGCACCTTGGGCAGTCCATCCAGGCGTTCGATGCGCGCCCCCACGGCACCATCCGGCGGCGCGACGTCCATGCCGCCGCAATCCATGACAGCGGCAACGATCTTGCTGTAGCCGGTACAACGGCACAGGACGCCCGAAAGCGCCTCTTCGACCTCTGGCTGACTGGGGCGCGGGGCGCGACGGAGCAAGGCTTCAGCGGCCATCAACATACCCGGCGTGCAGATCCCGCATTGCGCGGCGCCATGACGTTGAAACGCCCGCTGCAACTTGCCCGGGACGCCCTCGGACGGGGACAAAGCCCTGACCGTCTCGATCGAGCAGCCCTCGGCACGGGCCGCGGGCATCAGGCAGGCGCAGATCGGCACGCCATCCACAAGCACCGTGCAGGCGCCACAATCGCCCGCATCGCAACCGACTTTGATTTCTTCACACCCAAAATCATCC
The DNA here is from genome assembly GCA_023260815.1 of Roseovarius sp. Classification (GTDB taxonomy): domain Bacteria; phylum Pseudomonadota; class Alphaproteobacteria; order Rhodobacterales; family Rhodobacteraceae; genus Roseovarius. The sequence continues at coordinate 1,840 of JALQUE010000063.1, read as the reverse complement.
CGCAATGCCGCGCTCAACCGCGCCGCCGGAGGGACGATCCCTTCGCGCGTCTCCCCGTTCAGGCAGAGCGTGAGGGTGATCCGATTGCCTGTATCCTCGGCTTGCGTGGGGGCGATCCTGTTCATCGAGTGGCTCCTGTCTCAGCGATCCATGCAGCGCGCAAGCGCCCGGCGCACAAGCACCGGCACCACCGCCTCACGATACGCAGCCTCACCCCGCACATCGGTGATCGGGGCCAAACCATCGATCAACTCCGGGTATACGGCACGCACCAATCCATCAGGCCGCACGCCGACCAGAGCCGCTTCGAGTTTCGGCAAGCGCTGCGCCACAGGGGCGCAAGAGCCGACGGCAATCGCGGCTTGCGCAATGCGCCCCGACGCATCAAGCACCACATGGGCCGCCACCATCGCGATCGAAATGACCAGATATTTTCGCGCGCCCAACTTCACGAAGGCTGAGGTTCCGGCCAAAGGGGGCACATGCAAGGCCGTCACGATCTCGCCTTTGGTCAATGCCACGCGACGCACCCCTGTGACGAACGCAGACAACGGCACGCGTCTTTGACCATCTCGGCCAGCAATCTCGACCTCAGCCCCCAAAGCCATGAGGGCAACCATGCCATCCGCTGCTGGCGAGGCGTTGCACACATTGCCAACCACAGTCGCTGCGTTCTGGATCTGGGGCGAGCCCACTTCGCGCCCGGCCTCCTTCAATGCCGCGAACGCTGGACCCATATCTGCGGCCTGCAAATCCGTCCACGTCGCCAACGCGCCGATGCGCAGTCCGTCATCTGAGAGGGTGATCTGGCGTAGCGCTGCCAATCCGGTGATATCCAGAAGGCTCGTATGCTGAACGTCGCCCCCAAGATACGGATAGATATCCGTCCCGCCCGCGATGATCCGCAGCGCGGGATCCGCCTGCAACGCAGAAACCGCTTCATCAAGCGTTTGCGGACGAAGATACTGCGCCAAGGGCCACCCTCCTTCGCTGTTGGTTTGGTCAGAGCGTTGCGCCTGTTGCTTGGCGCCGCTTCTGCCACCTGCACCCACTGAGAAGTCTTGCAGAGCCCCATCATTCCGACAAGAGTTTTTTGTCCCTACACGAACAATACCTTCATCAATCCGCTGTTCGATGAAATTTTAGGACCAGTTCAATTCTGCCACTTGGCCGCGCTATGCGTGGAAAAATCAAGCGAATGCGTAGCCAGAAAGAACGATGACGGTCAATTAACTTGTATGCTTACAAACATTATAATCCCGATTGTTTGCTCTGTGGTACCTCAAACAACGGACCACGAGCCAAAGGGCGCAGGTTCAATCCGGATGAAACTTCAGTGGCCGGTCATCGGCGCGTGAGTGCATTTCTTTGCACCCCATCCGTGACTGCCCTCAGCCCTCTGAGCCGGGCGCCTACCTAGGCCCGACCACAAAATCCACCTAAAGACGGCGGGCAAGCCTGAGAAGGGACACCCGCCAGGGCGCCAAGGTCTTTGATGGACAACCGTCAATCCACCACCTCAACCAAGTTACTCAATCCGCGACAAGTTCGGTGTCATGGCCCATCCTCCAATATCACAGGAAAAAGGACAGCTTGACGATCAGCCCGTCACAAAACATAGCGGACGTCACGCGGTGCGACCAGGCGCTGAGCCTTATCGGGGGAACATTTTCCCTGCGATTACGTTATCGATGAAAAGGGAGACATTCACGGCGCTATCAGGCAACGCGTCACCGGCCTCGTGCACGATCGTGTAGCTGACCGATCGGCCGGCATCATTCACGTCCACCGAGGTCAGCATGAGCTCGGCCTCGAAGATATCGTCATTCTCCACCCAAGT
>JALQUE010000361.1 GCA_023260815.1 Roseovarius sp. | reverse complement strand
GTTGGGGCAACCTGCATTTCAAAAGCTCGACCAATCAGGCGCCGCGCCGTGCCAACCCGGGTCAGCCGGGAGTGGAGCGCACGCTGTGGCTGCGGCTGAAGCTGATTGCCGATGTGGGCCTGTTGGGCCTTCCCAATGCCGGTAAATCGACCTTTCTGGCCGCAACGTCGAACGCGCGGCCCAAGATCGCGGATTATCCGTTCACCACGCTGCATCCCAATCTGGGGGTTGTCGGGGTCGATGAGGTGGAATTCGTGGTGGCGGATATTCCGGGCCTGATCGGCGGTGCGCATGAGGGGCGGGGGTTGGGTGATCTCTTTCTTGGCCATGTGGAGCGTTGTGCGGTTCTGCTGCATCTGGTGGACGGCACGTCCCAGACCATCGCCGAGGATTACCACACGATCATTCACGAGCTTGAGGCCTATGGCGGTCATCTGGCCGACAAGCCACGGGTTACAGTCCTGAACAAGATCGACGCGTTGGACGACGAGGAGCGCGCCGCGGCCCATGCCGAGTTGGAAGAGGCCTGCGGGTGTGACGTGCTGGACATGTCCGGTGTCGCGCGTGAGGGCGTGATCGATGTGCTGCGCCGACTTCGTCTTGAGATTGACGAGGACCGTTTGCGCACGCGCATTTCAGAGGATGAGCCGGAACCGTGGCAGCCGTAAAAGATGCAAAGCGCCTTGTCGTCAAGATCGGTTCGGCGCTGCTGGTGGATCGACAGACGGGACGCTTGCGCGCCGAATGGCTGCGGGCGTTGACCGAGGATGTGGCCCGCATTCGCGCCCGCGGTACGGATGTGATCCTGGTGTCTTCGGGTTCCATCGCCTTGGGGCGGGGGGCGCTTGGATTGCCGGCGACCGAATTGTCGTTGGAACAAAGCCAGGCTGCCGCGGCGGTGGGCCAGATCGAACTGGCCCGCGCCTATGCGGAAGCGCTCAACCAGCATGACATTCGCGCGGCGCAGGTTCTGGTCACGCTGGAGGATAGCGCGGATCGGCGCCGATATCTCAATTCCCGCGCGACGTTGGAGCAATTGTTGATGTTGGGGGCTGTGCCCATCGTCAACGAGAACGACACCGTGGCCACCGATGAAATCCGCTATGGCGACAATGACCGGATGGCGGCGCAAATCGCGGTGACGGCGGGTGCGGATCAGTTGATCCTTTTGTCGGATGTCGATGGGTTCTATTCCGCCAACCCCTCGCTCGATCCGGCGGCCAAACGGTTTGACGTGATCGCGCAGATCACCCCCGAGATCGAGGCGATGGCAGGCGATGCCGGGTCCGGCCTGTCAAAAGGCGGTATGAAAACCAAGCTGATGGCGGCCAAGACGGCAACGGCGGCGGGATGCGACATGGCGATCACCGAAGGCTCGGTGCTTTATCCCATTCGCGCGCTCGAAGAGGGCGCTGCCGCGACGTGGTTCACCGCGCAAGGTGATCCACAGCAAAAGCGCAAGGCCTGGATCGGCGCGATGAAGCCCAAGGGGCGCGTTGTCGTCGATCAGGGGGCCGCCGGGGCCTTGCGGCGCGGCAGCAGCCTGCTGGTTGCAGGTGTGGTCGGGATCGAAGGTGCGTTCGGGCGTGGTGATCCGTTGGAAATTGCCGATGAGGCGGGACACAGGCTGGGTCAGGGACTGACCCGCTATGATGCGCAGGACGCTGCGAAAATTCGCGGACTGCGCTCGGATCAGGTGGAGCAGGTGCTGGGATATCCTGCACGCGGGCCGCTGATCCATCGCGACGATATGGCGTTCTAAGCCACACCCATGGTAATCTCTGCGCAAACCGAAAGGACATTCGGATGAAAGATCATGGCGACATCCCCCAGATGATGGCCGATATCGGCCAACGCGCGAGGGCGGCGGCGGTCGAGTTGTCGGTCGCCAGCGCCGACGCCAAGCGCCGCGCACTTGAGGCGGCGGCGGATGCCGTCTGGAAGCGGCGCGACGAGATCATCGCGGCCAATGCCAAGGATATGGACTTTGGCCGCGAAAAGGGGCTGTCCGATGCGATGATGGATCGGCTGCTGCTATCGGAGGATCGCATCAAGGGGATCGTCGAGGGGCTGCGCGCCGTGGCAGCGCAGGATGATCCTGTGGGCGAGGTGCTGGCCGAGTGGGACATGGCGTCGGGCATTCATATCCGCCGCGTTCGAACCCCGCTTGGCGTCATCGGCGTGATCTATGAAAGCCGGCCCAATGTGACGGCGGACGCCGGGGCGCTGTGCCTGAAATCGGGCAATGCGGTGATCTTGCGGGGGGGGTCCGAAAGCTTCCACTCATCAGGCGCGATCCACGCCTGCCTCGTGGAGGGGCTGACGGCGGCAGGATTGCCCGAGGATGCCATTCAGCTTGTGCCCACCCGGGATCGCGCTGCGGTGCAGGAGATGCTGACCATGGTCGAGACGATCGACGTGATCGTGCCGCGCGGTGGCAAGGGGCTTGTGGGATTGGTGCAACGCGAAGCGCGGGTGCCTGTCTTTGCGCATCTTGAAGGGATTGTTCACATCTATATCGATCGTGACGCGGATCCGGAAAAAGCCCTTAGGGTCGTGCTGAATGCCAAGACCCGCCGCACCGGGATTTGTGGCGCTGCCGAATGCCTGCTCATCCACCGCGATGTGGTGGATACGATCGGGCAGGGCGTGATCCGCACCCTGATGGATGCCGGTGTCGAGGTCCGGGCTGATGCCACGCTGCAGGCCATCGCGGGCACGCAGGCCGCCAGCGAAGAGGATTGGGGCCGGGAATACCTCGATGCGATCATCGCGGCAAAAGTGGTGGAGGACGCGCAAAGCGCGATTGCCCATATCCGGCGCTATGGGTCAGAGCATACCGATTGCATCATCACCGAAAACGATGAGGCCGCGGCGATGTTCTTCAGCCGTCTGGACAGTGCGATTCTCATGCGTAACGCCTCGACCCAGTTCGCCGACGGCGGAGAGTTCGGAATGGGCGCCGAGATCGGTATCGCGACCGGTAAGCTGCATGCGCGCGGGCCGGTGGGCGCGGCGCAACTGACCAGTTTCAAATACTTGGTCGAAGGGGACGGTGCGATACGGCGCTAAATGGTGATTTTAGCGCTGTCATCGGACAAACGACAGGCGCATGTCTTGCCCATATGGGTCAGGACCATGGGCAGCAACAGGAATTGCACCACCGACGGCGAGATTTCGGCGGATATGGGTTGGTTCGTCAAAAGCCCCCACAAAGCCGGGTCAGTGCGCAGACGACCGCTCAGAGCCTCGATATGCCAATGCTGACCGCTCTCGCGGACACGCATCTGCCCTCCGACGCCAAGCGCATGCTCGGCGCAGAGCACGGCCAACAGCACGGCCTGCGCCATTTCGCGGGGCAACGCCGTCTGCAGGGTCGTTGCAACCGCGATACGCGTGCCGCCATAGATCGCGGCCAAGATGTCATTTATCTCGGCGGCAGCGACCATTTGGTTGTCCGATGCGATGCCGAATGCGAGCCGAAACAACCGTATACGCGCATTCGCATGGGCGGCGCTGTCGCGGACCAGGGTCATTTCAGGTCCGTCGGCGCTCCCCGCGAGTTGGATCAGCTCCAACCCATTGGCCACAGCGCCGATCGGGCTGATCAGGTCATGACATATTCGGGACGCTGTCAGCGCGGCGATATTGTGGGTAGTGTAGGGTATGGTCATCCCTCCAAAAGGTGCACAGATATGACAGATTTCAATTCGCTACTCGAACCGGGGATGCTGGTGCGGCACCCAGACCAGCCTGATTGGGGCGTGGGGCAGGTGCAGTCCAATATCGGCGGGCGCATCACTGTGAACTTTCGCGAGGTTGGCAAGATGGTGATTGATGGAAACCGGATCGGTCTGGTGATGGTTATTGAAGACTGAAGGGGATTACCAAATCGTTAAGGCCACGGCGATCTTTATCCCTCCGATGCAGAGCGTTGCCATCGCGCCATGGCTTCACTAAACCCCCTCTCAACACGTGCGATAGGATCCGAGGCAGATGGATTCGGAAAATGGCCCGCAGTTTCGCGTAAAGCTGGCGACCACCAACGAGGAACTGCGTGCAGCGCAGCGCCTGAGATACCGTGTGTTCATCGAAGAGCTGGGCGGAGACGGCCCGATGGTGGATCACGCGGCCGGTCTGGAGCAGGATAGGTTCGATCCTTTTTTTGATCACCTCATCTTGATAGACGATGCCAAAAATAGCGACGTCGTAGGGGTTTACCGTCTATTGCGCGATGATCAGGCGGATCGCGCGGGGCAGTTTTATTCCGAGGACGAGTATGATCTTGGGGTGTTGCGGCGCTCGGGGCGGCGTTTGATGGAGTTGGGGCGCTCCTGCCTTGATCCCGGTTATCGCGGGGGGGCGGCCATGCTGCATCTCTGGAACGGTCTTGGACATTATGTCACCGACCATCAGATCGAGATCCTTTTCGGGGTGGCCAGTTTCCATGGCACCGATCCGCAGGCGTTGGCTCAGCCGTTGTCCTTGCTGCATCATCGGCATCTTGCCCCCGCAGGATTGCGGGTCAGGGCGTATGAGGCGCATTTCCAGACAATGGACATGATCGCGGAGGCGGATCTGGACCGTCGGGCGGCGATGGTGCAGGTGCCTGCGCTGATCAAGGCTTATCTGAGATTGGGCGGCTATGTTGGCGAAGGCGCCTTTGTCGATCACAGTTTCAACACCACGGATATCTGTCTGGTGATGGATGCCGGGAAAATGAGTGATCGAAACAAAGGTATTTATACCAATAGGGTTACGCGGTGACGTTCACGTGGAATGACGATGGTGGCGACCCTCCCAACGGTGCCGCCCCCGGCCTCGGCGGCTGGCTGCGCGTGATCGGGCGCGGCGGGGCGTTGGCGGTGGTGTTGGTGTCGGGTGTCGTGCTGATGGTGCTTGTCCGGGGCCTGGAGCGTCCGGTCTTCGGGTTGGGCCGGCCATGGACGCCCCATATCACCCAATGGGTCTGTCGGGTGGCCTTGATGATCCTTGGGCTGCGTCATGACACGCGCGGCGACCCTATGACCCGGCACGGGGCGGTTGTCGCTAACCATTCGTCATGGTTGGATATTTTTGCACTCAACGCGCGCAAGAGGATCTATTTCGTCTCCAAGTCCGAAGTCGCGGGCTGGCCGGGCATCGGGACGCTGGCGCGGATCACCGGGACGGTGTTCATCAACCGCACCCCGTCCGAGGCCAAATCCCAACGCGATATGTTCGAAGCGCGCCTTCAGGCAGGGCATAAACTGCTGTTTTTCCCGGAAGGGACATCAACCGACGGGATGCGCATTTTACCTTTTAAATCAACGCTTTTTCAGGCGTTCTTCAGCAAGGACATCGTGGCCGATCTGTATATTCAGCCCGTCACGTTGATCTATCACGCCCCGCCCGGCGAAGACCCGCGCTTTTATGGCTGGTGGGGCGATATGGATTTTGGCACGCATCTGCTCAAAACCCTTGCTGCTAAGCGTCAGGGCAGGGTCATGGTGGTCTATCACCCGCCCGTGAAAGTGGACGCTTTCGCCGATCGCAAGGCGCTGGCCGCCCATGTCGAGACCGTGGTGCGCGGCGCGATGCCCGAGGATCGGCGCGCGCCCGGCTGACATGTGTCCGATTTGTACGAAACCGACGCCCGTTTGGGACCAAACCCGCGCGTCATGCCGAAAGTTGTGTCCATCCCGTACACAAACCGGGGCAGGATCGGCCTGACCTCAGCCCATCGCCGCGATCAGGGCGGCCAGGGCGGCGGCGGGATCTTCGGCGGTCCAGATCTCATCGCCGATGCCGAAGAAATCCGTGACCGGGGCCAGATCGGCGATCAGGCGCGCATCGAGGGCGCCTTCGGCCACCACCGGCAGTTCGATCATATGCGACCACCAGTCGAACAGCTCAAGCTCGGCCATCGACCCGTCACCAAGCGCCGAGGCGCCGACAGGGCCGAAACTGATGTAATCCGCGCCCGACTCGCCGGCCGAGATGCCTTCGTGGCGCGAGGTGCCGCAAAACGCGCCGATGATGGCGTCGGCGCCCAGCTCCTTGCGGGCCTTGCGCACCGAGCGTGCGCCGTCGGTCAGGTGTACACCGTCCAGCCCCAGCCGCTCGACCAGCATGATGTGGCTGTCGATCACCAGCGCCACGTCGCGCGCATGGGTCACGTCGCGGCAGGCATCGGCGGCGCGCGCCAGCCGGTCCTCGTCGCGGGTGGCCAGCGCCAGACGCACGCAGGCGACGTCCTGCGCGTCCAGAACCGCCGCCAGCCTGTCGGGAAATCCCGACAGGTCGATCTCGGGCGGTGTGATAAGATAGATCTGGGGCTGCTCGGTTTCGGCCATGGGTCTTGTCCTGACATGTCTTTGCG
>JALQUE010000077.1 GCA_023260815.1 Roseovarius sp. | reverse complement strand
AAGGCCCCGAGGATTGCGCGTGTCATCGCGGTTTTCGTCCTGGCGTTCAAAAAGCAGGGCGACACCCAAAATCGCCATGATCGCCCCAAGCCCGAGAGGAAAAAATCCGGGACCGATGCGGCGCATCGTGCCGATCGAAAGTTCAAGGCCGCCGTAAATGATGAAAAATCCAAACCCTATGACCGTCAGGCAAAAGAGATCATGGGCGAAATTCCGATGACGCAACATGCTGCAAGCCTTCCGTGGAGGATTAGTGCAAGAAGCCGGATGCGACGCCTGGTAAGCGTCACATCCGGCAATGGAGTCAAACTGAATATCAGTTTGCTTGCGCGTTGGCGGCGCTGGCTATGTCACCCCACTTCTTGACTTCCGACGAAATGAAGCCTTTCAGATCCGCGAGGGGAATCTCGCCCTTCGAGATGCCGCTTTTGACGAAATGTTGGCTCACCGCATCAGAGGCGAGCGCACTCGTCACAGCAGCGTTGAGTTTTTCCGTGACATCTGCGGGCATATCCGCGGAGCCATGCATCAACCACCATGCGATAAGATCGAAACCTTCGTAGCTGTCATTGATCGGCGGCACTTCGGGTGCCACTTCGGACCCTGCGGCGCCACTGACACCGAGCGCCCGGAGTTTGCCTGCGTCCACGTTTTGCTTTGCCGAAACTGGATGATTGAACATGAAATCCACCTCGCCCGACATGACGGCGGCCAGGCCGACCGCACCCGAGCCGAAGGGGACGTGGATCATGTTCGTGTCGCTGAGCGTTTTCAGCAACTCGCCAGCAAGATGGGTCGAGGTGCCATTGCCGGTCGAGGCGAAAGTCACACCATCTTCTGATTTTGCGGCTTCGACCAGATCATCGAGCGTCTGGAAACTGGACTCCGCACTGACCACCAGAAGGGTTGGCGTGTAGCCGACAAATGAAATCGGCGTCACGTCACTTTCGGGGTCGTATGGCAGTTCAGGGAAAATCGACTTGTTGATTGCCAGGGTGCCAACGGTGCCCATGGCAATGGTGTAGCCGTCCGGGGCGGAGGACACCACATCCTGAGTTCCGATGCTGCCACCGGCGCCAGCGCGGTTCTCGACGACGACGGTTTGGCCCAATTCCTGAGACATGCCCTCAGCGATCAGCCGGCTTACGGTGTCCGTAGATGTCCCGGCGGCAAATGGGACGATCATGGTTATGGGCTTGTCGGGAAAGGACTGCGCCGAAACGCTTCCCGCCAAGCCAAGCATGGCGGCAACCGATACCGCCATCATGTTGCGAATAGTTGTCATTGTGGTTCCTCCCTCGCGCTTGTTTGCTGCGCGCTCCGCAATCGGCGCACGATGCGTGCACCTTGTTTCGTTCTGCAGTGCGCCAGGTCGTCACTGCTGCAGGTGGAATTCTACGAGCGCCGGTTCGTGTGTCAATTAAAATCGATATTTTTTAAAATGTATTGAGAAAGTAGTTTTTATCGATAATAGTCGCAGCAAGTTACAGACTGCTTTTGATCGAAGACATGCAAGCGAGGGAAGATGCGCTACGCAAAGTATGAAACAGATGGACGCGTTCGGCTGGGCGCTATTGTCGGTGCGGATATCGTTGATATCGCGAGCCTTTCTTCAAAAGCTCCGGAAACGATGCTGGACCTCATCGGCGCGGAGCCTGACCTGCATGAGGCGCTCGGCCAGCGTTTGTCCGCCCCAGGCGTCGAGCGCGTCTCTCTGGAAGATTGCCGGCTGCTTTCGCCGCTTCCCAATCCCGGAAAGATCATCTGTCTCGGCCTGAACTATGCGGATCACGCCAAGGAAGGAGGTCATGCCGTCCCGGATTACCCTGCATTGTTCTTGCGCGCGTCAAGCTCGATGATCGGGCCGAAAGATCCGATGATCCTGCCGGAGTGTTCCGAGCAATTGGATTATGAGGCGGAACTGGTCATCGTTGTTGGCCGCCGCTGCCGACATGTCGCCGCCGCTGACGCTGCGTCGGTGATTTTTGGCTACACGGCGTTCAACGATGGCAGCATCCGAGAGTATCAGAGGCTGACCGCACAGTGGACAGCGGGCAAGAACTTTGATGGCACCGGCGCGCTTGGCCCGTGCATCGTCACGGCGGACGAGTTGCCGCAGGAAGCCAGCGGTTTGCGGATACAGACGCGGCTCAACGGCAAGATCATGCAGGACTCGAATACGGATCAAATGATCTTCGGCGCATTCCGGACCATCGAGATCCTGTCGCAGATCATGACCTTGGAACCCGGCGATCTGATCGCCATGGGGACACCAAGCGGGGTTGGCCATGCGCGTCGCCCTCAGGTTTGGATGCGCGATGGCGACACTGTCGAGGTAGAGATTGAAGGGATCGGAACGATCAGCAATCCTGTCGTGGCCGAGTGGCACAGTGCATAAGGACGTCCAGCTGCGGTGACACGCAGCCGGGCCAAAACCAAAATCGAGGGTGATATGCGATTGGATCAAAAGGTTTCGGAAAATCCCCGTGCGTTCCGCTCACGGACCAGCGAGACGCACATGCGTATCCGGGATGCCGTCATCAGCGGCAAACTGAAGCCGGGAACGAAACTCAAGATCGAACATCTTTCCCGGGAGATCGGGGTCGGGGCGACGCCTATTCGTGAAGCGTTGAGTTCCCTGGTATCCGACGGTCTCGTCGTTCGCGAGGATCAGCGCGGGTTCCGTGTGGCCGGCATCAGCGGCCGTGAGTTTGATGAATTGCTTCATGTGCGGTCCTTTGTCGAAGAACGCGCATTGCGCCTTTCCATCGAACGCGGTGGCCCTGAATGGGAAGAGGGTATCGTCGTTGCCTTGTACAGGCTGCAGTCAATCGCGCCTTCGGAGACCTACGATCCGGCATGGGAGGGATGCCACCGCGAGTTTCACCTTGCGCTCAATGCGGGGTCCGGCTCCGAGACATTGCTCCGTCTGTGCAGTCAATTCTTTGATGAAAACAGCCGCTACCGGCATCTTTCGCGATATGGCGGCACCGCGCCACGAAGTGTAACGGACGAGCATGAAGGCATTGCCGAGGCGGCGCTGGCTCGGGATGCGGATCTGGCGGTCGAGAAGCTGATGACTCATTACAATCGCACCGGCAAGCTGTTGCGTCAGGCGTTACAAGATTCCGACGAAGGGGCGGACTGATGCCAAAGCGATTGACCCTGACTTTTGACAATGGGCCATGGCCGGGCGCGACCGAGACGGTTCTGGCCTTTCTGGCCGAGCGCAAGTTGTTTGCGACATTCTTTGTCGTGGGGGCGCTTCTTGACGATCCGGACACGCGTGCACTTGCTGAACGGGCCGTTTCCGAGGGGCATTGGATCGGCAATCACACCCTGACGCATGGTGCCCCGCTTGGTGGCAAGGATGGCGCAAGGCGATTTCTGGACGAGATTGGGCTGGCCCAGAAGAAGCTTGGAACGCTGGCGCATCCGCGTAAATTTTTCCGACCGAACGGGGGAGGCGCTTTGGGAACGCATCTCTTGTGCCCCGAGGCGGTAAACTACCTTGCACAGAACGGCTTTACCGTCGTCACCTGGACCTCGGCGCCCGGAGACTGGCTGCCGCCGCACCGGGACTGGATGGAGGGCGCGCTTGCCGATCTTGCGCGTGACAACTGGACAGTTCTTGTGCTGCACGACCGGTTCATCGCCCCTCAGATCGACGTCCTCGCAAGGTTCTGTGATGAGGCGCAGTCCATGGGCGTGGAGTTCGTTCAGGATTTCCCCAAAAGTTGCCTGCCGATCGAGAACGGACTCGTCCGCGATGCGACAGAAAAAATCACAACCTTCGCGTGAAACTACACTGCGACCCGAGCCAAATTTGAAGCAATAGGATGGCCTTCATGTACGACAAACTCTTCCCGACGAGCCTCGTTGGCAGCTACCCGCAGCCGGACTGGCTGATCGATCGCGCGAAGCTGCGCTCCAAGGGGCCCCCGCGCGTGCGCGATCTGTCGCTTTGGAAGGTGGACGAGGCCGATCTGGCCGAAGCACAAGACGCGGCCACCCGCCTGGCTGTTCTCGATCAGGAAGAGGTCGGGCTGGATATCATTACCGATGGCGAGGTGCGCCGCGAGAGTTACTCGAACCATTTCGCGACGTCACTGGATGGTCTCGACCTGGAAAATCCCGGCACCAAGACGGGTCGGAGCGGACGCCCTATGGTGGTGCCTCGTGTCGTGGGCCCCATCCATCGGCGCGAGCAGGTCATGGCCCGCGAGGCCGCTTTCCTGCGTCGCTGCACCAAACGCCTGACAAAAATGACCTTGCCCGGTCCATTCACGATGGCGATGCAGGCTTTGAATGAATTCTACCCTGACGAAGAAGCTTTGGCGTTTGCTTATGCGGATGTCTTGCGGGACGAGATCGCAGACATCTTCGCAAGCGGGATCGATATCGTTCAGCTTGATGAACCCTATATGCAGGCGGAACCGGAGTCCGCGCGGATGTTCGCGATTAAGGCCATCAACAGGGCGCTTGAAGGGGCGGCGGGACGAACGGTGGTCCATATGTGTTTCGGCTATGCCTACATCATGGACCAGACGAAACCACAGGGCTATTCGTTCCTACGCGAGCTGGACGATTGCGCGGCTGACGAGCTTTCGATCGAAGTATCGCAGCCACGGCTAGACCTGTCCCTGATCGCGGGAATGAAGAAAGGGTTTCTGATCGGGGCGCTTGACCTTGGCAGAGACACCGCCGAGACGCCGGAAGAGGTGCGCGACACATTGGTGGCGGCCGCGTCCGTGATCCCGGCTGCGAATATCGTGGCGGCGCCGGATTGCGGCATGAAATACCTGACACAAGAGCTGTCACAGGCAAAATTAGCCGCGCTTGTGGAAGGCGCCTCCATGGCGCGGTCCATGTTTGAATGACGTCCAGCCATCTCATGCTTTGGCACACTGAAGCGTTCCGCCTTTAACCTGAGGGATCAGCTGAAGGCGGAACGCGTGCAACGATTGAACGGAGCACTGCCTTTCGCGAAAATCTGTGATGCAGGTTTTCGCGACACG
>JALQUE010000325.1 GCA_023260815.1 Roseovarius sp. | reverse complement strand
GGGGCCGGGCCTGCTGATCATGCTGAACTTTTCCGTCGTGAACCTGATCATGTCGCGCAAGTTCGATCTGGTTCTGGACGACAAGCCCAGTTTCAGCGAACTCAGCGGAGAGGTGGTCCGGCGCGGCGTCTATGCCACCCCGGCGCTGCTGATGCCGGTGATGATCCTGTTTTCGATGATCCTGAGCCAGATGTTCGTCTATGAAAGCATCCCGCAGCAGATCGTCAGCTCCATCTTTGCCATCACCGAAAACAAGGTGCTGCTGCTGATCCTGATCAACATCCTGCTGTTCCTTGTGGGCATGGTCGTCAACGACGTGACCGCCATCATCCTGATCGCGCCCTTGTTGCTGCCGCTGATGCAGGCGATCGGCGTCAGCCCGGTGCAGTTCGCCGCGATCATGGGCGTCAACACCGCGATGGGCGGCGTGACACCGCCCTATGCCTCGATCCTCTATCTGGGCGCGCGGATCGGCAACGTGAAGGTCACCAAGGTGATCCCGCCCGCCATGATCCTGATCGTGCTGGGCTACGTGCCGGTCGTTTTCCTGACTTCGCTCTGGCCCGATCTCTCGCTCTTTCTGCCGCGGCTGTTCGGCTACTGACCCGCAATCAGCCACCTAAACCAACCCAAAACCAACCCGGAGGTACAAAACCATGAAACATATCCTGACCAGCACCGCTGTCGCCGCCCTCGTGGCCATCGGCAGTTTCGCATCCGCCGCCGACCTGAAAATGAGCCATGTGCGCCCGCAGGACGCCACCATCGACAAGGAACTGCGCGCCTTTTCCACAACCGTGGCCGAAACCACGGGCGGTGACGTCACGATCAACATCTTCCCGGCCTCGGCCCTTGGGGATTACACCACCGTTCAGGAACGCGTCAGCGTCGGCGCGGTCGACATGGCAACACAGCCCGCCGCCACCGGCGCCGACCGCCGCATGCAGATCAGCTCGTTTCCCTTCCTTGCCGCCAACTGGGATCAGGCCCGCGCCATCTATGGCCCCGGCGGTGTCGTCCGTGACGTGATGGCCGATCTTTACGCCGAGCAGGACATCACCATGCTGGCGGCCTACCCGGTCTATTTCGGCGGCATTGCCCTGAATACAGATCCGGTCAATCCCGGCGATCCGTCGCAGTCCAACGGGATCAAGGTCCGCGTGCCGGGCATCAAGTCGTTCCAGCTGACCGGCGAGGCGCTTGGCTACATCCCGTCGCCGATTCCCTTCTCCGAGGCGTTCACCGCCATTCAGACCGGTGTGGTCGATGGTGTGATCGGGTCGGGCGCCGAAGGCTACTATGCGTCGTTCCGTGACGTGACCAAGGCTTACATCCCCGCCAACACCCATTTCGAGGTCTGGTATATGATCATCTCGAACGAGTCGCTCGCCGCGCTCGACGCCGAGGATCAGGCCGCCCTCAAAACCGCTGCCGAAGCGTTCGAAGCGACCCGCTGGTCCGTCGCCGAAGAAGATCAGGGCAAGTGGGAACAGCGTCTCGCCGATGAACTGGGCGCCACCGTCGTCGATCTGACCGACGATCAGCTTGCCGCAATGGCCACCAAGGTCCGCGCCGAAGTCTGGCCGCAGGTTCTCGAGGATGTCGGCGCCGATTGGGGTCAGGCGATCCTCGACAAGATCGGCCAGTAATCCCGCGCCCCGCGTCGGGGTTTGTGTACGGCATGGACACAAATCCCGGTCCGGGCGCCGTGTTCCGTACCAACCCCGCGTAGGGATCGTACAAATCGCACACAAAACCGGGGCGGCCCACACCCGCCGCCCCGGCCCTGTCAACACCGATCCGAGGAACCACATGCAGGCGGATTACGCGATCATCGGCGGCGGCGTGGTGGGCCTGTCCATCGCCTGGGGCCTTCTGAAAAAAGGCCGCTCCGTTCTGGTGCTGGATGGCGACGACGGCTCGTTTCGCGCCAGCCGGGGAAATTTCGGCCTTGTCTGGGTGCAGTCCAAGGGTCTCTCGCAACCCGCCTATGCCCGCTGGTCCCAGACATCCGCTGCCGCCTGGCACGATTTCGCGGCCGATCTGGGCGACTCCACAGGGCGCGATCTGTCGCTCGTTCAGGCCGGTGGGCTGGATTACCACACGGACGAGGAAGCCTTTGATAAAAAGGTGAAATCCTACGAAAAACTGCGTGACGAACTGGATGGCGATTACCCGTTCGAGGTGCTTGGACACAACGCTCTCAAGGCGGAAGAGCCCAATATCGGCCCCAAGGTCGTGGGCGCGATCCTGCATTATCAGGATGGCCATGTGAACCCGCTTCGCTTGCTCAAGGCCCTGTCCGACGATGTCCGCCGCATGGGCGGTCAGGTGCGCACCGGGGTCACCGTCACCGATGTCGACAAGCCGTCCGCCTTTCGGATCACCTGTGCCGATGGCGCCACGCATGAGGCCGGAAAAGTTGTTCTCTCAGCTGGACTTGGCGGGATTGCGCTTGGCCCGAAACTTGGCTTTCAAGCCCCCATGCGCCCCCAACGCGGTCAGGTTCTCGTGACCGAGAAACTGCCGAAATTGATGAACCGCCCGTCAGGTATCATCCGGCAGGTCGACGAAGGCGGCGTGCAGATCGGCGACAGCAAGGAAGAGGTGGGGTATGACGACAGCGTCACCATCGACACCACCTCCCAGATCGCTGCCCGTGCCGCCACCGTGTTTCCCGATCTCGCCCGCGCCCAGATCGTCCGCGCCTGGGGCGCGCTCAGGATCATGTCGCCCGACGGTTTGCCAATATATCAGGAAAGCCCAGAAATGTCAGGCGCTTACCTTGTGACCTGCCATAGCGGCATCACCCTTGCGGCGGCCCATGCCCGGTATCTGACCGATTGGCTCGAAGGCAATGCCGCCGCCCCGGATCTGGAGGTGTTCAGTGAACGACGCTTCGCCGTTTCTTGAGATTTCGCCCGACAACGCCCCGCGTGTCACTGTCCGCTTCGACGGTCAGGACTATGCCCTGCCCGATGGCGCAAACCTTGCCGCCGCCTTGCTGGCCGCCGGTCTGCGCAGCCTGCGTCAGACCCCTGTCTCGGGCGCCCCGCGCGGTCCGTTCTGCATGATGGGGGCCTGCTATGATTGCCTCGTGCAGATTGATGGCATCACCCGCCAGGCCTGCATGGTCGCGGTGTCCGACGGCCTGATCGTCACCCGCGCCCAAGCAGACAAGGGGGCATGACCATGCACACCGCAGACCTCATCGTGATCGGCGCCGGTCCCGCCGGCATGGCCGCCGCCGCCACCGCGGCCTCTGCCGGTCTGGATGTTGTGATCCTTGATGAACAGCCCCAGGCTGGCGGGCAGATCTACCGCGATGTGACACGTGCCGCGCCTGCGCGCGGGCACATTCTGGGCGATGATTTCTCGGATGGCCTGCCCTTGGTGCAAGGTCTTGAAAAGAATGGGATTTCGCATGTCACCGGCGCAACAGTCTGGAAGATCGACGCCGATGGGCAGGTGGCTTATTCGGTGCAGGGCAGGGGGGCGGTGGCGCAGGGCGCGCGCGTTCTTCTGGCCACCGGCGCGCTGGAAAGGTCCATGCCGATCCCCGGCTGGACGCTGCCTGGGGTGATGACAGCGGGTGCCGCGCAAATCCTGCTCAAGCAATCAGGCCTCCTGCCGCGACGGGCGGTTCTGGCGGGGTCCGGTCCGCTGCTGTATCTGATCGCATCGCAGATGGTGCGCGCCGGCACGCCGCCGCTTGCCCTCGTCGAAACCCAAAGCCGCACCGATTTTCTTGCCGCCCTGCGCCATCTGCCCGGTGCCTTGCGCGGCTGGCGCTACCTGCTCAAGGGCGCGCGCATGCTGGCCGACATCCGCCGCGCGGGCGTGCCGCGCCACATCGGCGCCACCGGTCTGCGCATCGAGGGTGACAGCCACGCCACCGCCCTTTGCTTTGCTGCGGGCGGCAAGACACATCGCATCGCCTGCGACACGGTCCTTCTGCATCATGGCGTCGTGCCCAACACGCAGGCCGCCCGCTCGCTTGGCATCGCGCATCACTGGGACGCGCGGCAGGCATGCTTTGCGCCGCAGGTGGATGACTGGGGCGTGACCTCTCACCAATCTATCCGGATCGCCGGGGACGGGGCCGGTATCGGTGGCGCTGCCGTGGCCGAGATATCCGGCAGGCTTGCCGCCCTGCATATCGCCTGTGATCTGGGCCGCATCACGCCCGCGCAGCGCGATGCGCAAGCGGCCCCCCTGCACCGCCGCCGCGCCTCGGAACTGGCCGCGCGCCCGTTTCTCGACACCGCCTATCCGCCAAGCCCCGATGCGCTTTCGCCCGCTGACGCCACGATCGTCTGCCGCTGCGAAGAGGTGACCGCCGGTGATATTCGCCGTTTTGCCCGGCTTGGCTGCAAGGGGCCAAATCAGGCCAAGGCCTTTGGCCGTGCGGGGATGGGGCCGTGCCAGGGGCGTTATTGCGGCCTTGCGGTCAGTGCGCTTCTGGCCACGGAAAACGATGCAAGCCTTGACGATACAGGCTATTACCGCATTCGTCCGCCCCTCAAACCCATCACTCTGGGCGAGTTGGCGGCGATGGAAGACATGGCCGACGCGGCCGAATGACAAAGGACCAATCCATGATCGAACGTATCGACACCGGCGCCCGCATGAGCAAGATCGTCAAGCATAACGGGGTGGCCTATCTCTGTGGGCAGGTCGGTGACGGCGAAACCGTGACCGAACAGACCCGCGATTGCATCTCGCGGATCGAGGCGCTTTTGGCCAAGGCCGGCTCCTCGCCCGATCGGATGCTTCAGGCGGTGATCTGGCTGGCCGACATGGCCGATTTCGCCGAGATGAACGCCGTCTGGGACGCCTGGGTGCCCGAGGGCCACGCCCCCGCCCGTGCCTGCGGCGAAGCCAGGCTCGCGCGCGACGTTCTCAAGGTCGAGATCATCGTCACCGCTGCCTGCGATTGATCCGGGCCGATGGTTTTTGTTGGCAATTCCCGCGAATCCCGCATGGTGGGCAAAACACATGACGGGAGGGGTCACATGAAGGTCGGTTTCATAGGTCTGGGCAATGTCGGCGGCAAGCTGTCGGGCAGCCTGTTGCGCAACGGGGTCGATCTGATGGTCCATGACCTCGATACCGATCTGGTGGCGGGGTTCGTGGCGCGCGGCGCCACCGCCGCGGGCGATCCGGCGACGATGATGCAGGCGTGCGATGCGGTGATCACCTGCCTGCCGTCGCCTGCCGCCAGCGCCGGTGTCGTGGGGCAGATGATACCGCATGTCGTCCCCGGCAAGATCTGGATGGAGATGTCGACCACCGACGAGGCCGAAATCAAGCGCCTCGGCGCCGAGGTGATCGCCCAGGGCGGTGCCGCCGTGGATTGCCCGGTGTCGGGCGGGTGCCACCGGGCCGATACCGGCAATATCTCGATCTTCGCGGGGTGTGATCGCGCAACCTTCGACCTGATCTTGCCGCTGCTGACGAAAATGGGCCGCCGCATCCTGCATACCGGCGATCTGGGGTCGGCCTCCATTCTCAAGGTCATCACCAATTATCTGGCCACTGCCAATCTGCTCACCTGCTGCGAGGCGCTTGTCACCGCCAAGGGCGCGGGAATGGACCTCGCCACCGCCTACGAGGCGATCCGCATCAGCTCGGGCACCTCCTTCGTGCATGAGACCGAAAGCCAGGTGATCCTCAATGGCTCGCGTGACATTTCCTTCACCATGGATCTGGTGCGCAAGGATATCGGCCTGTTTCAGCAGGTCGCCGACCGCGCCGGCATCCCGTTGGAAATGAACCCGCTGATGATCTCGATCTTCGAGGATGGCATATCGCGCTATGGCCCGCGCGAATTGTCGCCCAACATCATCCGCCGCCTCGAAGAGGCCACAGGGCTGGATATCCGCGCCCCCGGCTTCCCCCCCGAGATGACAGATGACGAACCCGAAGAGCCCGGATACGAGGTGGCGCCGAACGGCCCCCGGCGTTAACCGGATCATTTACCAACCTGTGTAGAAGGGTTTGACCCGTTTGGGGCTGTGTGGCTCTATCGGGCGGCTTGTTTTTGGGTTGGTGCGATGCTTCTGCTTGCCAGTGTTCTGGGTATGATGGCCGTGGGTGCAACGGCGTTCTTCGGCTTCGATTTCGGACCGTCGGACGACGAAGACGATCTGCCTTTGCCCTTTCAACCGGCGTCCGGTCAACCCGATCTCATGGCCGGTCTCGATAAGCTGGATGTGTCCCCTGACGATCCTGCGCCCACCGATCCTGCCCCCAACGATCCCACCCCGGACCAGACCGCGCCTGACATCCCCTTCACACCGGGTGACATCGTCTCGGGCGATGCCGCTGACAACAGCCTCACGGGCACCGACGCGTCCGATCAGATCAATGGCTATGCCGGGGATGATCTTGTGGCGGGCGGTCCCGGCGATGATCAGCTGTATGGCGATCTGGGGCAGGACACTCTGCTGGGCGAGGCAGGGAATGACACGCTGCACGGTGACGAAGGCGATGACAGCCTGTCGGGTCAGGATGGCGCCGACGATCTCTATGGTCATGCCGGGCAGGATACGCTGTCGGGCGGCCCGGGCGATGACACCCTGCAGGGCGGCGAAGGCAATGACAGCCTGCAGGGCGATGCCGGCGACGATGCCCTGCATGGCGGCCTTGATGACGACACGCTCGATGGCGGGGCGGGGGCCGATACGCTGTTCGGCGGCTGGGGCAACGACGCGCTGAC
This sequence comes from Roseovarius sp., assembly GCA_023260815.1. Lineage (GTDB taxonomy): Bacteria > Pseudomonadota > Alphaproteobacteria > Rhodobacterales > Rhodobacteraceae > Roseovarius. The sequence continues at coordinate 3,925 of JALQUE010000325.1, read as the reverse complement.
TGGCGTTGTCGATGATCCGCAAACCGCGCGCACCGATGATATCGACGCCGGGGATTTCCTCAACGGGGGTGGGGGTGACGACGTGATCGTCATCGGTCAGGACGATACCGTGACCGGTGGCACCGGCGCCGATACCTTCACGCTCGGCCATTGGATTCCCCAGGGGCATCAGGCGGAAATCCTCGATTTCTCGCTGACCGAGGATGCGTTGATGGTGATCTATGACGATGCCGCAGATCCCGATCCCGTGGTCACGCTCGAACCCGACGAGGCCGAGCCCGATCTTCAGCACCTTGTGCTGAACGGCGTGCGTCTCGCGGCGATCTCGGGCGCTGTGGGGCTGACGCTTGACGCCATTGCCCTGATCCCGGAAAGCGCGCTGTCGCCTCCGGTCACCTGATGGGGCGTGTCGCCCCGACACCGGGCCATGATTTCCCCCTTTTCTTTCTACACGATTCCTCCTATACGCGCCCATCCCCCGTGTTGCGGGGGGTATCTCCATAGGACCATGCTGGACGACATCCCGGCTTGCGCCCTTCACCCCTGATCAAAAAGGAGACCCCGATGTCGATCACCGCCGAAGAAAAAGACCGCGTGATGAAGGAATTCGCAACTAAGGAAGGCGACACCGGTTCGCCCGAAGTTCAGGTTGCCATCCTCACCTCGCGTATCGCCACGCTGACCGAGCATTTCAAGACCCATAAGAAGGACAACCACGGTCGCCGTGGCCTTCTCAAGATGGTCGCGCAGCGCCGCAAACTTCTGGACTACCTCAAGGCAAAGGAAGAGGCCCGGTATCAGGACCTCATCAAGCGCCTCGGCATTCGCCGCTAAGGTTTCGATCCATCCGGATCACCCGACGCCCGCTCTTTCCAGAGCGGGCGTTTTTCGTCACAAAGGTGCGCAACCGCAGCAACTTGCCGGATCCACCTGATGCCCGATGCCGCCATACCTTCCCCCAACCCCAAGCGTGTTTTCGTGCTTGGTGGCACCGGCACGATCGGGCGGGCGACAGTTGCGGCCTTGCTGGGGCAAGGCCATCACGTCACCTGTTTCCTGCGCCCGCGCGCCTCGGACGACATGCGCGTGCCGTTGCCCGATGCCGCCGACTTGCGTTTTGGCGATGTCACCGATCCGGCATCCCTGATCCGCGACGGGTTTCGGGGGGACCGCTTCGATGCGCTGGTCTCGTGCATGGCGTCGCGCACCGGCACGCCGCATGATGCCTGGGCGGTTGATCACAAGGCGCATGTCGCGGCCTTTGGTCCGGCCCGCGATGCCGGTATCGCGCATGTCGTGCTTCTGTCCGCAATCTGTGTGCAAAAGCCGCGTCTGGCTTTCCAGCAGGCCAAGCTGGCGGCGGAACAGGCACTGATCTCCTCTGGCCTGACATATTCCATCGTGCGGCCCACGGCGTTCTTCAAATCCCTCTCCGGGCAGGTCCAGCGGCTGCGCGCGGGCAAGCCCTTCCTTCTGTTCGGTGATGGGGCGCTGACCGCCTGCAAACCGATCAGCGATGCCGATCTGGGGCGCTACATCGCCGGTTGCCTCGACGATCCCGACCGTCAGAACCGCACCCTGCCCATCGGTGGCCCCGGTCCCGCGATCACCCCCCGCCAACAGGGCGAGATGCTGTTCCGCCTTCTGGGGCAACAGCCCCGCTTTCGTCAGGTGCCGGTGGGCATGATGGATGCCATCATCGCCGGTCTCGGCGCGCTTGGGCGGCTGTCCCCGAAACTGCGCGACAAGGCCGAACTGGCACGCATCGGCAGGTATTACGCGACCGAGTCGATGCTGGTGCTCGATCCCGCCACAGGCCGCTACGATGCCGAGGCGACACCCGAATTCGGCACCGACACGCTCGAGTCGTTCTATGCCCGTCTGATCGGTGGCGAGGTGTCGGTCGATCTGGGCGATCACGCCGTGTTCTAAGCCGCGCGCAACGCCCGCCGCGTTAATCCCGCCGCGCACCGATCCCGATACCGACGCGATACCGACGTGATGCCGCCGCGGTGCCGATCCGCCAAAATCCCTGTTTTGATGGCTGTTAACGCTGATTCGTAGCGCTCACGTCATCATTGCTTTCAAAATGCTTCAAACTGCGCTATGGCGCGACCATCTGTGACGTGATGCCTCTGACCCCGGGCGCATGGGAATGGATTGGGGTCGGCGGCAATGGGGCCGCCATTGAAACGGAGGACCCGGGATACGCCCGGGAGTGCCTCCAGCTAGGAAGACATGATGTTCAAAGAAGTGAAAAAATCGATGCAGTGGGGCGAGGAAACGCTCACACTGGAAACGGGCAAGGTTGCCCGTCAGGCAGATGGCTCGGTCATCGCCACCTTGGGTGAAACCTCGGTCATGGCCAACGTGACCTTCGCCAAGGAACCCAAGCCCGGTCAGGATTTCTTTCCGCTGACCGTCCACTATCAGGAAAAATACTACGCCGCGGGCAAGGTGCCCGGCGGCTTCTTCAAGCGTGAAGCCCGTCCGACCGAGAAAGAGACCCTGACCGCGCGCCTGATCGATCGTCCGATCCGCCCGCTCTTCGTCGGTGGCTTCAAGCACGAAGTTCTCGTTATGTGTACGGTGCTTAGCCATGATCTGGTCAACGATCCCGATATCGTGGCGATGATCGCCGCCTCGGCTGCGCTGACCATTTCGGGTGCGCCGTTCATGGGCCCGATCGCCGGGTGCCGTGTGGGGTATTCGGATGGCGAATACATCCTGAACCCCGATGTCGAGGATATGCACGACCTTCGCAACAACCCCGATCAGCGTCTCGATCTGGTTGTCGCCGGCACCAAGGACGCCGTCATGATGGTCGAGTCCGAAGCCTATGAACTCTCCGAAGACGAGATGCTGGGCGCCGTGACCTTCGCGCATGAACAGATCCAGCCGGTAATCGACCTGATCATCGATCTGGCCGAGGACACCGCGAAAGAGCCGTTCGACTTCACGCCCCCGGATTATTCGGCACTCTATGATGCCGTCAAAGCCGCTGGCGAAGACAAGGTGCGCGCCGCCTATGCGATCACCGACAAGCAGGAACGCACCGCTGCCGTGTCCGCCGCCAAGGACGCCATCAAGGCGGCTCTCACAGAGGAACAGCTTGAAGATAGCAACCTCGGCGCTGCCCTGAAAAAGCTCGAAGCCAGCGTCCTGCGCGGCGACGTGGTCAAGACCGGCAAGCGGATCGACGGGCGCAACCTCGACACCGTGCGTCAGATCGTGTCCGAAACCGGCCTGCTGCCGCGGACCCATGGGTCGTCGCTGTTCACACGCGGTGAAACACAGGCGCTGGTGGTCACCACGCTTGGCACCGGCGACGACGAGCAGATCATCGACGCCCTGCATGGCAACTTCCGCTCCAACTTCTTGCTGCACTACAACTTCCCGCCCTATTCGGTCGGTGAAGCGGGTCGCGTTGGCCCTCCGGGTCGTCGCGAAGTGGGTCACGGCAAGCTGGCATGGCGCGCGCTTCAGGCCGTTCTGCCCGCCCCGACCGATTTCCCCTATACCATCCGCGTCGTCTCCGAGATCACGGAATCCAATGGCTCGTCCTCGATGGCATCGGTTTGCGGCGGGTCGTTGTCGATGATGGATGCCGGTGTGCCCCTCAAGGCGCCGGTGGCTGGTGTGGCGATGGGTCTGATCCTCGAAGATGACGGCGAATATGCGGTCCTGACCGACATTCTCGGCGACGAGGATCACCTCGGTGACATGGACTTCAAGGTTGCCGGCACCGAAAAGGGCATCACCTCGCTGCAGATGGACATCAAGGTCGCGGGCATCACGCCCGAGATCATGAAGAAGGCTCTGGCGCAGGCCAAGGACGGCCGCCTGCACATCCTGAACGAGATGGCCAATGCCCTGACCGAAGCGGGTGATTTCTCGATCCACGCGCCGCGCATCGAAACGATGC
>JALQUE010000242.1 GCA_023260815.1 Roseovarius sp. | reverse complement strand
CCTCGCCCTGCCCGGCGAGACAGCCGATCCACCACCCCGGCACCAGCGCCAGTCCCCACCACGAAAACGGGACGTGGGCGCTGCGCAAGGCAACGACCATCAGCGCCGACATGACCAGCGCGAAGTTGAGCCGCGCCACCTGGGTGTGCCCGGTCGGTAGCCAGCCACCGCGATGCCGGTTGGCGGCGGCGCCGATCAGGGCGCCGAGCAGGATCAAGACGACGGTCACCGGGCAAGACCCTTCAGCTTCTCGTAGGTCCGCATGCCGCCCATGCCGAGCATGCCCAGCAATTTGCGCGCATTGGCAATATACGAAATGTCAGTCGCCGCCTTCGAGGTGAAGACCGGGAAGCCTTCAACGCCTTCAACCTGCGCCAGCTTGATCTCGGTGTCCCAATAGGCGCCCTTGACCAGCCGCACCATGATCCGGCGATCCAGCCGGGTGGCCAGATCATGCAGGTAATCCAGCACATAGGCCGCACGCTGCCCATAGGCTTGCACCACCACGCCGAACCCATCCCAACCCGCCAGCGCAGGCTCGCTCAACACCGTCTCGATCACATCCAGCGACAGCGACAGCCGGTCGGCCTCCTCGGCGTCGATATTCAGGCCCATGCGTGCCGATTTCGCCAACAGCGCCAGACTGCGCAGACGCGGCACCAGCACATCCATCACCTGATCGCGCTGCGCCACCTCATAGCGCGGATGCAGCGCCGACAGCTTGACCGAAATCCCGGGATTGTCGCGGATATCGGCATTGGTGCAGGCCTCGGCAATGGCGGTGATCGCGCGCGAATAACTCAGGTGATAGCGGGTGGCATCGGCATCGGTGCGCGCCGCCTCGCCCAGCATGTCGTAGGAATAGGAATAGCCCTTCTTTTCCATGTCCGCCGCGCGCTTCATGGCCGACTGGATGCTTTCGCCCAGCACGAACTGGCGGCCCATCTCCTTCATGGCGCGGCCAACGGCGGTGCGAATCACCGGCTCTCCAAGGCGGCGCACAGCACCGCGCAGATGCCCCACGATGCCCGGATCTTCATCCTTGAGAACCTTGCCCGTCAACATCAACGCCCAGGTCGAGGCATTCACCAGCGGCGAGGTCGAATGCCCCATGTGCTTGCCCCAGTCCGATGGCGCGATCTTGTCCTCGATCAACGCGTCGATGGTTTCCGCATCCGGCACCCGCAACAGCGCCTCGGCCAGACACATCAGCGCAATGCCCTCATCGGTCGACAGGCCATATTCCGCAAGGAACACCTCCATCAGCCCCGGGCTGGATTGCCCCCGGATGTCATGCACCAGCTGCGCGCCACGCTCGCAGATCTTCGCGCGATCGGTCTCCGACAGCGCGGCAATCTCGGTCAACCGCTCGATCGTGGCGGCCTCGTCGGCATAGGTGGCGATGTCGATGGCGCGACGCAGATCGCTGTCGTAGGGCATGGCTTTTCCTCCAAGTGGATTGACCCATGATATCACTGTGCGATAAGTCATTTTTCCTGAATACTTCGGAACAGCAATCCAAAGCGGGCAAAAGAACGAGGGTTTTGAATGAAAAACGACTATCCAGAACTGGACCGTTTCGACCGGTCGATTCTCAGCGTACTCGCCGTGGATGGCCGCATCAGTATAACAGATTTGGCGCGCAAGATCGGACTTTCGAAATCACCGACCCAGGCCCGCCTCCGACGGCTCGAAGCGGACGGGGTCATCACCGGCTACCGCGCCCTGTTCGATCCGATCCGCCTGGGCCTCGATCACGTCAGTTTCGTCGAAGTCCGCCTTCAGGACACCCGCGAAGCCGCGCTGGCCGAATTCAACGCCGCCGTGGCCCGTGTCCCCGAAATCGAACAGGTCCATCTGATCGCCGGGAATTTCGATTACCTGATGAAGGTGCGTACCCAAAACATGTCCGATTACCGCCGCGTTCTGGCCGAGCATATCTCGACCCTGCCACATGTCTCCAACACCTCGACCTATGTGGCGATGCAGGCGGTCAAGGAAAACGCCCTTTCAGATATCATTTGACCGCAACCGCCCGCGCATCATTTACTAACCGCATGAAACACGGTGTTGTCGCATGTCTCGCATTGATCCTGTCGCTGGTCGCGCATGGTCCCGCCGTCGCGCAGGATCAGACATGCCCGCCGCCCCCGGATCATTCCGCCGCGCTTACCGATCTTATCCGCGCCGCCCAACAGGCCGAGGATGAACGCAGCGGGCGCATGCTCTCGAACGAGATGTGGGCGCTCTGGTCCGACGCGCCCGACAGTCACGCACAGGACTTGCTGGACGAGGGCATGTCCCGCCGCAATATCTATGATTACGATGGGGCCATGAAGGCGTTCGAGGCTCTGATCGCGTACTGCCCGGATTACGCCGAAGGCTACAACCAGCGGGCCTTCGTCCATTTCCTGCGCGAGGATTTCGCGGCCGCCCTGCCCGATCTCGACCGCGCCATCGACCTCTCGCCGCGCCATGTGGCGGCGATCACGGGGCGCGCGCTGACGCTGTCCGCACTGGAACGCAAAGGCGAAGCCGTTCTTGCATTGCGCAAGGCGCTCGACATGAACCCCTGGCTTGGCGAACGCCATCTGTTGCCGGTTCTCGAGGCTGCCGAAGAACAACTCTGACGCCGCTTTACACCCGCCGCTGAACGGATATTGTCCACCCCCGAAGGCCCGCGTGGTGGAATGGTAGACACAGGAGACTTAAAATCGTTTATAATTTTTTCATTTAAAAACAGCAACTTATATCCTTAAAGTTGGCTCCGTGACAACGCTTTTGGTGTCAATGATGGATCCGGTGCCGAATAGATCCAATTTTCTATTTCATTTCAAATGTTTGCAATTAATCCGTTAGGGGATGGGAGATATCCCACATTGGTAAATCTCCTGTATCTACAATGCAGCTTGCGTCAGAGTACGGGCTTGCCAATCTTCTGAATAATGGTACCCAGAAAATAACGGCGCGGACGTGATGGAATGGTAGACATACCAGACTTAAAATCTGGAGGCCTCAGTGCCGTGTGGGTTCGAGTCCCACCGTCCGCACCACCCTGTATTTCAGTGTTGACTGCTCGCGTTAAACACGAGTGCTGTGTGTCGAAAATTGCTCGTCGAGTTGTCGAATAAAAGCCTCGCCGCGAGGAGTCAGTCGCAGTTGCCGACGGCGTCGATCATCTGGATCAGGAACAACCGTGATTAGGTTGTAGCCAGAGTTCGGCATATCCTTCGTGCCGTCTGCCCAGTAGTACGAGTTCCTGGACGCAGAGGCCGGTGAGAGACCCAACCAATTGGTAAGATCTGAGGTGGTTACTCCACCATCCCTGTCTTGAAACCGCGCAACATACAGCAAAGACATAGCCGTACTTAGCTGCATATTAGTGTCAAATTGTGCCAGTCTCTCCAGCGCTTTCACCAAGTTGCCTATGTTTTCCATCATCTTTTCAATTTTTGCTTATAACGCAATTACGGTTCTAAGCATGTGCAGCAGTATCACGATACAGGCAAGTACCAAGTCTGCCAAAGAATGCGCGAAAGCAGTTCCGAATAATTGTCTACGGTGAGTTTAACCCGGCATTGAGACAATGAATTTGTCACAGTGACAAAGTATGTGCCAAGCTTGTGTCATTGTGCCAGTACAGAAACTTTTTAGGCGCTTTTCCTTTTGCGAACCAAAATTAAATATATTTTAAATCAAATACTTATTCCGCAATTTAGGATAAGCTTTCCTCCTCCAAGAACCTATCCGGTAGACTTAAAATCTCCAGGCCGCAAGGCCGTGCCGGTTCGAATCCGGCCGCGGGTACCAAAACATATGACAAGATACTGATACACCTCAGCTTTATCTCAAGGTGGAGCGAGCGTAGAACATAGCGCGGCAAGGCGGCACCTCACCTGAAGCGCCGCGTGTGTGTCAGGGACCGACCGCGTCATGTCGCGCGACGGTTTCCAGCCCATCGCTCCGTGCATGCCAAAATCAAGACCCCCTGGCACTAGGCCGCGGTGATGGCAGCGGTCATGGCGCCGATTTCCGGACACTCGATCAGGAGCGCGACACCACAGGCTCACCCCGATCCCGGGATTCGGCCCAAGATGGGAAAAGCGCGCGCCCGGTGCTCACAATGACGCTTGAGGTCCAGCAGCACGGGCACCGCCCCATTACATCTTTTCGATGCGCAGCGTGACCAGCTTGGTATCGGGGCATACCCCTTCATCCGTCACATGGTCCGCCGACAGCTTCGCGATGAAAGCCGCGGCCTCAGCTTCGGTCTCCGGCGTTCGCGGGTACGGCGGATTGAACACCAGCCCCACCGAGCGTCGCGCGATGCGCAGCATCTCCCCCACCGCCTCCGACCAGCTTGATACCGGGCCATAAGCATCAAGCGCCTGATGACATAGCACGAGGTCGAAACTGTCGCTCTCAAAGTCATAGGGCCTCTCGCGCCCGTCGAAATGCTCGCATTCCAGGCCCAACTCCTGGTGGATCGCCGTGTAGGAGTTACGCGGCATCCCGTCCGCGCCGGTCACGAAGTAATCGCGAATCGTCACATCGTGCCCGTAATGCCCATAGACATCGGCCACGCCGCAGCCCCCTGCCGACAGATCAAGCACCTTGAGCGGGGTGCCCCCTGCGATCATCTCGGGAAACATCACATGCGCCCGCGCCAGTTCGCGCAGCGCGTTAAGCCCACGATACTGGTACTTGAGCGGGATGCGCTGCTCCACCCGGGCAAGCACCGGCAACGCGTAGGGCCGCACAAGATCTACGGGAAGGTCGAAGTCGCCCTCGCGGTGCCAGTCAATCAGGCGACTGATCCGACGATGCCAGATGCCTTGCTTGCCGGGACGAAACTGCCTTTCCGCCACCCTGGGCCGCTGCCGCGCTGCCTCGTCATAGGCTTCTTTTTCAACAGCGATATACTGCGTTACTGGGTCATCAACATCCATCGGGCAACTTTCTCCATCGTACTATTGGCAACAATTTACACAGCGCTTGCCGCTTGCTGGTATAGTCGTCGGATTATGAACCCGACACAAGATTGATCGGCATAAGCCGCCCACATCTGATGAGGTTGTGCATAAACGTCCAGGATAGACCAGACATGTTCAAAGTCTCAGCCGATGCCTTACCAAAAGCGGTCTCAATCTTGCTTGCATTTTCAAGCTGAACACCGCGTGTCCGATTGCATAAATCTGGCCGCGTCAGGCCAGGCCGGTTCAACAAACCCGTGACACCGCGAGGATCGAAGCGCCAAGGCTCATTTTCCTTG
>JALQUE010000159.1 GCA_023260815.1 Roseovarius sp. | reverse complement strand
TGACCTTGCGATCACAGCACACCAAAGCCGCCCGGTCAAACCGGGCGGCTTTTTCGTCTCGATCTCTCGCGATCAGAAGCTGAGAACCGTCGTATTCTCCGCCATCAGCGCCGCCGCCATCGCCGGCGGTTGCGCCGCCGTGATCCCGTCCAGCAGCGCCGAGGCGTCAACGCCCTTGTTGGGCAGATAGATCGCACACACCTCGACCTTGGTGCCGGTCTTGTCCATGATCATCCGCATCAGGCCCTGCGGGCTCATGTCCTTGGGCTTTTGCGGGGCGGTGGCGCTGGCGGGGGCTTCTTTCAGGGCCAGATCGCCCGCCGGACCACATAGCAGGATCTGTGCCTTGGCGCCCTGCTGCACCGATTGCATCGTCAGGACCATCGACATGAGCTGCGTTTGCGGATCGGCCGATGTTACCACCGTGACCAGATTTCTAGCCTCATCCGCCTGTGCGGGCAGACCGGTAAGTGTGGCCGCCGCAAGGGCGAGGGCTGTCAGTGTCTTACGCATTGGATAACCTCTTTCATTCAGGTGTTTGGACGTTCGCGCGTCATTCGGGTTGGAAAACAGCGCCGGAGCTGACCGCCCGAAAGGTACGGATCAGCAACACGGCAAGGGTCACGATCAGGATCACAAGCAGACCAAGACCGATCAGATGATGGGCCGGCGATCCCGTGACCTCGGCATATTGCAAGCTGGCGATGGTCAGCGCCGCCACCGGAAAGCTGAGCGCCCAGAACGACATCGCAAACGGCAACCGCAGGATGCGCGGCAATTGCACGGCCACGATCAGACCAAAGAAATAGCCGACATTCAGCAGGATATGCGCCAGATGATCGACCCCACCGGTCAACTTGACCCAAGCCAGAAACCCGGCGGCAGGCGGTGCGATCAGGATCACCAGCGTCGGCTGCAACCTCTCGGGCAGCGGATCATGAAACACCAGCCGGTTCATCACCAGCGTCAGCAGGATGATCCAGAAGATCAGGCCGACCGACATGAAAAACCAACTCAATTCGACATAACCCAGATCGACCCCGGCCATCGGCACGATCACATTGCCCACCGCCGGGATGAACCATGCGGGCGACAGATGCCCATGCAGAAAGGCCCGCGATCCGATCCAACCCGACACCACCGCAAGCGTCAGCACGCCCTGCAACGCGGCGCCAAGCAGCCACATCGCATGGGCCAACGCCCCGGACCACGGCAGGGTCGCCGCTGCCAGCAACAGAAGGCCGATGGAAATCGCCGGGAAAAACGCCAGCTTCACAGGATGGTCCCATTCCGCGCGCAGGGCGGCGGGATGCGTCAGTGCCTTGGCGGCATAGCCCGCCGCGATCACCCCGAACAACGCCAGGGTGGCCGCATAAGCCGCGACCGACAGCGCCGCGCTCAGCCCCAATGCCTGCTCTCCGGCTCTCAGCGCCAGGGTCAGGCCGGACATCCCCATCACGATGGTGAACAGGGTCACGGGATAATGCTCCAGCCAGCGGTGGGTCGCGTCGGTCATCCTGAGGGGCTCCAAATATATATTCCGTATTCAGCATATGAAATCGCGCGCCGCGTTGATCCAGATCAAGCCGGACGCGACACCCTGCATTTCAGTGCATGATCCGCAGCAAAAAAAGCGTGATCCCAGGAAAGGCCACCAACAGCGACACCCGCACGATATCCGATGCCACGAACGGCAACACCGCCTTGTAGGTGTCCATCATCCGGGTTTTCGGATCCATCGCGTTGATGACGAACAGGTTCATCCCCACCGGCGGCGTGATCAGCCCCACCTCGACCACGATCAGCACGAGGATGCCGAACCAGATCGCCACCTCTTCGGGGGCCATGCCGAAATCAAGCTGACTGACGATCGGAAAGAAGATCGGGATCGTCAGCAGGATCATCGACAGGCTGTCCATCAGGCAGCCAAACACCAGATACAGCGCCAGAATACAGATCAGCACCGACCACGGGCTAAGGCCAAGCCCGACGACCCATTCCGACAATTCCTGGGGCACCTGGCTTAGCGCCAGAAAGCCGTTGTAGAAGGCCGCACCGAAGATGATGAAAAAGATCATCGCGGTATTGCGCGCCGTGGCGTGAAAACTGGCGATCAGCGTTTTCAGGGTCAGCCCACCGTTCAAAAGCGCGATCAGCCCGGTGCCCGCGGCCCCCACCGCCGCGCCCTCGGTCGGGGTGAACCACCCCAGATAGATGCCCCCCACAACCAGCAGAAACACCAGAAGAACCGGCCACACCTCCCACAGCGCGCGGAACCTGTCAGCCATCGGCGTGGGCGCGCATTGCCCGGCAGAACCGGGGTTGAACCGGACATAAAGGCTGATCGTGATCATATAGCCGATGGCGGCCAGAATGCCGGGGATGAACGCCGCCAGAAACAGCTTGGCGATGTTCTGCTGGGTCAGGATCGCATAGATCACAAGGATCACCGACGGCGGAATGAGAATGCCAAGCGTCCCGCCCGCCGCCAGCGTCGCCGTCGACAGCCCCCCCGAATAGCCATAGCGGCGCAACTCGGGCAAGGCGACCTGGCTCATCGTGGCGGCCGTCGCCAAAGACGAGCCGCAGATCGCCCCGAACCCGGCACAGGCGCCCACCGACGCCATCGCCACCCCGCCCCGGCGATGCCCCAAAAAGGCTTGCGCGGCGCGAAACAACGCCTGAGACATGCCGCCAAGCGTCGCGAAATGCCCCATCAGCAGGAACATCGGCACGATCGACAGCGAATAGCTGGAAAAGGTCGAATAGGTCTCGTTCTTGAGGCGCGACAGCGCCATCGCCATCCCGTCATTGATCGCGTACAGCCCGCCAAGCGCCACCACGAACATCGCCAGCCCGATTGGCACCCGCAAGAAGATCAGCCCCATCAGCACCGGAAACGAGGTCAGCCCGATCTCGAGATTGCTCACCCGTCCATCCCTTCCCGCCCCGGCAGAATGATCCGGCCACTGACGCCCTCCACGATCCGCGCAGCGGCGACATAGACCCCGATCAGGGCCGCGACACAGGCGGCGGCAAGGCTGGCGGCATACGCCCACCAAACCGGGAACTGCAACATGAAGGTGGTCTCGGAATAGGCCATCTTGTCCTGCATCCCGACCATCAGCCGCCACGCGATCAGGATCAGCACGGCGGCAAAGACCACATCCACGACACCCTGAAGCCACCGGTTCACCGCCGCCGGCAACCGTGCGGTGAAGATATCGACGGTCGCATGGCCGCCGGTGATCTGACACAGCGGCAGAAAGGCGAAGATCGCAAAGGCGACCCCGGCCTCGACCAGCTCGAAATCTCCCAGCACCGGCCCCACGCCCGCACCGATCAGCCAATCCGCCAGACCGGGCATGACCGCCTGCGCCATGTCGCCATGCAGCACCGTGTTCAACAGCCGCCCGCCCACCGACACGCAGGTCAACAGCACCAGCAGCGTCAGGACGATGCCGCCCAGAACGGCCATACCGCGGGCCAGTGTCATCATGAAACTCTGCATCTTCACCGCCTGCTCAGGCTCGGGGTCGTGCTCGGGCTTGACGTCCGGGAGTGGCCGCACCACCTGCCCCCTCGGGTCGGGTTACTGGCTGGCCTCGTCTATCAACGCCCTTGCCTGATCGACAAGCGCCTGACCGTCGAACCCCTTGTTGGTCATCTCGGCGATCCAGTTGCCTTCCACCTGGCCTGCCGCAGCTTTCCATTCGGCCACCTGGTCAGGTGTCAGGTCGATGATGGTGTTGCCCCGCTCTTGGGCGATCTTGCGTGCTGGCCCGTCGGCCTCGGCCATCGTCTTGCCCGCCAACGCCGAGAAATCCGCCCCCGATTGACTGTCGATCGCAGCTTTCAGATCATCCGGCAGGCTGTTGTATCTCTGCGTGTTCATCGCAAAGATGAACGCCGTGGTATAAAGCGCCTCTCCCCCGAACGTGGTATGGTTCTCCACCAGTTCCGGGATCTTCAGCGCGGTTGTCACCTCCCACGGGATCACACCGGCATCCAGAACGCCCTTCGACAGCGCTTCGGGCAGGGCCGGCACCGGCATCCCCACGGGTGTCGCCCCCAGTTCCTTCAGCATGCCCGTGATGATCCGTGTCGGCCCGCGCACCTTCATACCGTTGAGGTCAGCGATCTCGCGGACCGGCTCCTTGGAGTGGATCACCCCCGGCCCATGCACCCAGACCCCGAGGATCTTCATATCCTTGAAATCGCTGTCCATCATGTTGGCTTGCGCGAAATTCCAATAGGCGCGGCTGGTATCCTCGGCATTGGTCATCATGAAGGGCAGCTCGAACACTTCGGCCTGCGGAAAGCGCCCCGGCGTGTAGCCCGCCACGACCCAGATGATATCGGCCACCCCGTCGATCACCTGACTGACCAGTTCGGGCGGCTTGCCGCCCAGTTGCATCGCCGGGTAATGGTCGATCTGAATGCGCCCTCCCGACGCCGTCTCGACCCGCTCGGCCCACGGCACGAGGATCTGCGCGGGCACATTGGCCTGCGGCGGCAGAAATTGATGCATCTTCAGGGTGACATCCTGCGCAGCCGCCGCCGTGGCCAGAGTCGCAGCCAGAGTCGTGGCCAGCACGGAACCCGTCATGTATCTGAAAAATTTCATGTTTCCCTCCCTTTTGGTCGCCGGTCGCCTGCCTGCTGCGATGCCCACAGGCCGCGGCGCCCAAGGGCATGGCTGTCAACCGCCAACACAAGAAAGGCTGCGCCGAAACACCCAACGATACAAGAAGAAACTCCCCGCCGGTCGTGGGGCCGGATGGGCCGCGCGCGTCAGTCCGCCTTGCCTATGGTGACGCGGACCGCCTCCAGCCCCTCGATCTCGCCGACAAGGACGCTGCCGGGCCGCACCGGCCCGACACCCGCCGGCGTGCCGGTATAGATCAGATCACCGGGCAGCAGGTGATAATACCCCGACAGATGCGCGATCACCTCGGGCACCGACCAGACCATGTCGCTCAGCCTTGCATCCTGCGCGATCTCGCCGTCATGGCGCAGCGTGATGCGCTGGTCCCCGATCTCTCCAAACGCCTCTGCGGGCGTCAACGCCGCCATCAGCGCCGCATTCTCGAAATCCTTGCCCAGATCCCAGGGGCGGCGCTTGTCCTTGGCGGCCCCCTGCAGATCACGGCGCGTCAGGTCGATCCCGCAGCCATACCCCCAGACCGCGCGCATCGCATCCGCCTGCGCAACCCGAAACGCCGCCGCGCCGATCGCCACCACCAACTCCATCTCGAAATGGCAATCCTGCGTGCCCAGCGGATAGGGGATCGTCGCCCCCGACAGGCACAGCGCATGGGCCGACTTGGTGAAATAGAACGGCGCCTCGCGGTCCACCTCATTGCCCATCTCGGCGGCATGAGCGGCATAGTTCCGCCCCACGCAAAAGATCCGGCGCACCGGAAACTGACGGCTGTCACCAGCCACCGGAATGGCCAGAGGTTGAGGCGGGGCAAAAAGCATATCCTGTGTCATGCGGGTGTTATGCGCCGCCCGGCGGACCCTGTCAAAGCCGAGTTTTCAACCGCCTCAGTCCAGCAAAACCCGAATATCCGGATCGTCGATCAGATGCTGGATCGGTCCCAGATCGGCAATCGGATTGCCCCGCAGGTTCAACCCCTTCAACCCCGTCAGCTTGGCAAGCGCACTGACATCCGTGATCGCATTGTCACTCAGGTTGAGTGACGTCAACTTCGTCAAACCCTCCAGCGCATCGATCGCCGCGATCCCGTTTCCGGACAGGTTCAGAAACCTCAACTCCTTCAAGCCCCCGAGGGTCGAGATATCGGTGATCCGATTACCCTCGAGATTGAGGTTCTTGAGATGCGACACCTTCTCCAACCCCGAGATATCCGTCAGCCCGGCATCCTTGATCATCAGCGCCTCGCCACGCTGCTTTTCGAACGCGGCGCGCAGCGCCTCTCCGGCATTTGGGTTGTCCTTGATCAACTGCGCTTCGATCTCTTTTGCCCTGCGCTCTCGCATGTCGGCCATTACATTCTGGATCATCACCTGATTTGCGCAACTCCTGTAATACCTGCCCATGGCCTTGTATCGCTTCTGGATCATGTCATCGTTTGACGACGTGAACCTTGGCTCATCGCAACTTGCTTTGTTATGAAAGGATTTAAACCCGGTCGTCCCCGCCCCCTTGCACCCGGCGATGGTATAGCCATCGCGCGCCTGAGTGCGCTTGTCTTTGTACTGTGTTGTCTTGAGAACCAAATCGGAATCGAAGTAAAAGACCATCTCTTGTTGTCTCTTGTTGCTTTCCTCATCCCAGCCTTCGATTTCTTTCCCCAGTTCCACGGCATTCCCGAAATAGGATGATGTGGTGGATCGTGTGACATAGTTATTGATGACGGTCTCGCTTTTGACATCGATCCTGAATTGACACCATTCCAGCCCCTGCGGATTTTTGTGCGCCCTGTACACTGCCGTGCTGCTCAGAATGTAATCGCCTTTGTCCAAATCCTTCTTGCGTGTCGAGGTCCACAAGGCGGCGAACTCGTGAAACGCTTGTTTGACAATTTCCTCTCCCTTCGCATTCAGCTCGAAGCGGTGCTCCGGCTTCAACGGGGGCAAGGGATCACCGCGCACGTTTTTCGTGCCTGCAAGGCTCGCGGCGTGCTCTTTTTCCAACCTCTCCTTGTCGAAAAATCTCACGCTCTGGGTCAGGGTCGAGCAATAGATATCCCTTGGCATGCCTCGGACGTTTCGGATCAGATCGGATTTGACGCGCGCATCGAATTCGCGTTGGTCGATCGTGCCGATGGTGATGGTATACCAGCCATTTCGCATCAGGATCGCTTTCCTGCCCGAGCGGAAACTCTCGCTCCACCCATCCATGGCCTTGAAAAAACTCAGCACCTCGCCCGGTGTCTGGCGCGCAGCCACCGTGATCATGCATTTCCCGCCCTTCAGCGCCAGATCGCTGTCGGGCAAAGCGGGCTTGGATGTGGTCTTGGATGGTTTGGGTGTCGTCTTGGACGGCTTGGGCGCTGTCTTCGAAGGTTTTGCCGTCTGATTGGCGACGCTCACACCGTTGCACCGATCCCGCAGCGCGTTGTGATAGATATAGCCGGTCCGTTTTCTGGTCTGTCCGGTCGGGACATATGAAATCTCGTAATAAATATATCCGTGCTTGTTGGTCACGACCCTGTCCACCGAGACCCGCACGCCATTCTTCAACTTGTCGATAACGCGGAAATCCTGCGCCCCCGGACCATTGCGCACATTGGTCAGGTCAACCTTGTCATTGCAGACAAGCGCCCTTTCGGCGGCCTTGAACCTCACATCGGCGGGATTGTCCGGTACCGACAGAAGCGGCGTGTAAACCCAGCCTTCGCCTTTCGTGGCGTGCCGCACCCGCGCCCAGTTTCCCCAAATGCGCAGCACCCGGACAGAATCGCCGTTCTTGAGCACATGAAGGATCCGGTCCTTGGTCGACGGTCCCATGCGCATGTTCAACTCGCCATCGCTGCTGTT
The DNA here is from genome assembly GCA_023260815.1 of Roseovarius sp. Classification (GTDB taxonomy): domain Bacteria; phylum Pseudomonadota; class Alphaproteobacteria; order Rhodobacterales; family Rhodobacteraceae; genus Roseovarius. The sequence continues at coordinate 5,142 of JALQUE010000159.1, read as the reverse complement.
GACCTTGGCGATGTCATTGACCTGTTGCGCCAGCGCGGGCGTGGCCGGAACGCTCAGCGCCACGAGGCACATCAAGACAAGGCTGAACAGATAGCAGGACAGTTTGATTGGCATGGGCACACACAACGATAACACTTGGTCACGCAGTCAACCCTACCGTGCCAAGATTTTCGGTCAACGCCTATCGCTCACGGTGCCGCCGCCGTCATCACCCCGCGCAGGCACTCACCCCACATCTTGGGGCGTTGCGCAGCGCACGGCGCATGAACCCTTGGCCTTTACCGACCCCGCACCGACGCGATACCGACGTGAAACCACCGCGATGCCGATGCGGCTTTGCCTGTGAAACAAGGCCGTTAACCTTCGAATCACGCAACCCGCGATCCCCGCGACCAGACCCCGCGCAGCGCCGGCACCCCGCCGCGCATCGCGAACCGGATCACATCCGCCCGTTTGCCCGGCTCCAGCACGCCCCGATCCGCCAGCCCCACACTGCGCGCCGGGTTGGCCGTGACCGTCGCCAGCCCCTTGGCCATATCCCCCCAGATCTCGCCCAGTTGCACCGCCGCCAGCAGCAGCGCCGACGGCACATAATCCGATGACAGGATATCCAGATGCCCCGCCCGCGCCAGATCATGCGCGGCCACATTGCCCGAATGCGAGCGTCCACGGATCAGGTTGGGCGCCCCCATTATGATAGAGATATCATGCACATGGCAGGCGCGCGCGGCCTCCAGCGTGGTGGGGAATTCAGCAACCCGGATGCCATGCCCCGCCGACACCCGGACCTGATCCTCGGTGGTGTCGTCATGGCTCGCCAGCACCGCGCCATAGCGTTGCGCCTCGGCCACCGCCGCCGCCTCGTGCCGGTCGCCATGCAGCGCGCGCAGCTCCTGCAAATGCGCGACATGGGCGCGGAATTCCTCATCGTTCAGTGACAGCTTGCCCTTCACATAGGCTTCCAGCTTGCTGATGTCGCGGAACTGGCGCTGACCGGGGGTGTGGTCCATCAGACTGACGATGCCGACGCGGTCCGCCTCTCCGAATTCGGCCATCTCCTCTTCCAGCGTTTCCGAGCAGACCTCGGCCCGAAGATGCAGGAAATGGCTTATTTTCAAGGCATTATCCGCCCTCAACGCCAGCAGTTCATTGGCCAGGCCACGGGCATACTTGATATATCTGCTCCGGCCACTCGGGATCGATCCCACCCGCATCGCATCGAAAACCGTGGTGATCCCGGTGCCCGCCAGCTCGGCGTCATGAGCCAGGATCGCGGCATTATGTGGCCAGTCGACCTTGGGGCGCGGCTGGATGTGCCGCTCCAGATTGTCGGTATGCAACTCGATCAGCCCCGGCGCAACGACATCGCCCTCGCAATCCTGCGCGCCCTTGGGCAGCGCCGTGCCGGTGCCGATATCCGCGATCACCCCGTCCCGCAGCACGACATGGCCCGTCACGGTCCGGTCAGGCAGAACAAGGGTGGCATTGGCGAGAATGGTGTCTTGTGTCATGTGGTCGTTACGCTTTGCTGACAAGTGAGGTCAAAAGAGACAGGAACGTCATGGATTACAGGCGATACGCGATCTACTTCACCCCCGCGCCGGGGCCACTGTCCGACCTGTGCTCGGCTTGGCTGGGATGGGATATGGCCACCGGGCAGGACGTGCCGCACCCGGATGTTCCGGGCCTGCCGCTGCCGGCCGCGCAGATCACCGAAACGCCCAGGAAATATGGGCTGCACGCCACCATGAAGCCGCCCTTCCGGCTGGCTCAGAGCGCCACGGAAACGATGCTGAACGACGCGCTGACCACCTTCTGCGCAGAGCGTCCCGCCGTCACATTGGACGGGCTGGAATTGGCCCGGCTTGGCCGCTTTCTGGCGCTGCGCCCCTTGGGCGACGAAGGCGCGCTCACCGCTCTGGCCGCCGACACGGTGCGCGGCTTTGATGCCTTCCGCGCCCCCCTGACCGAAGCCGAGATGACCCGCCGCCGCGCGGCCGGACTGACCGTCGAACAGGATGCGCTGTTGCACGCCTGGGGCTATCCTTACGTGATGGACCAGTTCCGCTTTCATATCACCCTGACCGGCAAACTGCCCGTGGCACATGCCCGCCAGACCGCCGAGGCGCTGGCGCCTGTCCTCACGCCGCTCCTGCCCGCGCCCTTCGTGATCGACGCGCTCAGCCTTGCGGGCGAGGATGCCAAGGGCCGGTTCCATCTGATCTCGCGTCATGCTTTCACCGGGTAAAGACGATCCTCGATCCTCTGTAAAGTATGCTCCAACGGCCCGGCATTGACCACATCGATCACCCGCTCCAACCCGTCCGGCAAGGCAAATTCCGACCGCTCCAGCCGCGCCTCGATCTGCTGCGCGCTTTCGCGTCCACGTAACGCCAGCCGCTCTGCCAGCACGCTGCGCGGGGCTGTCAGATGCAGTGTCACGAAGCCCGCAAAACGCGCCTGCGCCTGACGCAGCACAGATCGCGACAGGTTCACCAGCAGATCGTCGCCCGCCGCCAGATGTCCTTCGATCTCGCGCGGGATGCCATAGCGCAGGCCATGCGCAGCCCAATGCAGGCAGAACGCCTCATCCTCGCACAGCGCTTCGAAACGCGCCGCACTGACACCGTCAAACACCTCGCCACCCGCATCCGCGGGCCGGGTGATGACCCGCCGCACAAGACCAAGCCCGGGACAGCGCGCCGCCAATCCCGCCATCACCGTGTCCTTGCCAACACCCGACGGGCCGACCACACCGATCAGCCGCCCCGCCATCATGCCGCCTTCGGGGTAAAGGCCGAGACGTCGATTTCACGGTCGCAAACATGGGCGCGGGCCTCTTCGTCGTGGAAGATGCCCACGATCGCGGCGCCCCGCGCCTTGGCCTCGTCGATCAGGCACAGAACCGTCTCGCGGTTGGCGGCGTCAAGGCTTGCCGTCGGCTCGTCCAGCAACAGCGCGGGATAGGCATGGGCAAAGCCGCGCGCGATATTCACGCGCTGCTGTTCACCGCCCGAAAAGGTCGTAGGGCTCAGCGACCACAGACGCTCGGGGATGTTCAGCCGGGCCAGCAGATCGCGCGCACGGTCCATCGCCTCCTCGCGCTGGCGGCCAAGCGCCAGCAGAGGCTCGGCAACCACCTCGATCGTCGGAACCCTTGGAACCACACGCAGGAACTGGCTGACATAGCCAAGCGTCTCGCGGCGCAGCGCAAGGATCTCGCGCGGCTCGGCGCGGGCCACATCGACCCCGCCCACCATGATCCGGCCCGACGCGGCAAGGTAATTGCCATAGATCATCCGCATCAACGTGGACTTCCCCGCCCCGGAACTGCCCGTCAGCGCGACGCACTCACCCGAGGCGACATTCAGGCTGGCGCCCTGCATCACCGGGATCACGGCGCCGCCCTGATTGTGCAGGGTGAACTGCTTTGAAACGGTATCGATCTCGATCATCGCGTGTCCTTCCTTTCGGCTCTTTACCGTGTCAGCCACCTGCCTCAGACCTGCAACACGCTGGAGACCAGAAGCTGGGTATACCCGTGCTGCGGGTCATCCAGCACCTGATCCGTCAGGCCGGTTTCCACCACATGCCCGTCTTTCATCACCATCAGCCGGTCGGCCAGCAGCCGCACCACCGCCAGATCATGCGTCACGATGATCGCCGACAGGCCCATTTCGCGCACCAGCCCCCGCAACAGATCCAGCAACCGCGCCTGCACCGACACGTCCAGCCCCCCGGTCGGTTCGTCCATGAACACCAGTCTTGGCCCGGTGACCAGATTGCGCGCAATTTGCAATCGCTGCTGCATGCCGCCCGAAAAGGCGGTGGGCCGGTCATCGACCCTGTCCGCCGGGATCTCGACCCGGCCCAGCCAATCGACGGCCTGATCGCGGATATCGCCGTAATGCCGCGCGCCCACAGCCATCAGCCGCTCGCCCACATTGCCGCCCGCACTCACCCCCATGCGCAGCCCGTCGCGCGCCTGTTGATGCACAAAGGCCCAATCGGTGCGCGACAACATCCGCCGTTCCGGCTCGGACATCTTCAGCGTGTCGCGCAGGCCATCGCTGCGGGTGTCGAACAGAACCTCGCCGGCATCAGGAGCTAACTGACCGGCGAGGCAGCCGAGAAGCGTGGATTTGCCTGATCCGCTCTCCCCGACAATGCCCATGACCTCTCCGGGGTAGAGATCGAAACTCACGTCACGGCAGCCGATCCGGGCGCCGTAATAATGCGTGATATCGCGAACCTGCAAAAGCGGTGTGGTGCTCATGCTCGGGCCTCCGTCGTCATGGGCGCGTCCTGCGCCTGTGTGCCCTGATGGCCCGCCTCGCGGCGTCCCCGGCAGTAATCGGTATCCGAGCATACGAAGATCCGGCCCCCCTGATCGTCGGTGATCACCTCGTCGAGATAGCTGTCACCGGCGCCACACAGATCGCAGGCATGATCGGCCTTGCTGGCCTCGAAGGGGTAATCTTCGAAATCGAGGCTGATGACGCGTGTATAGGGCGGCAGCGCATAGATCCGCTGCTCGCGGCCTGCGCCGAACAACTGGATCGCCGGGCAATCCGACAGTTTGGGGTTGTCGAATTTCGGGATCGGGGACGGGTCCATAACATAGCGCCCCTCCACCTTCACCGGATAGGCATAGGATGTGGCGATCGCGCCATGCTGGCTGATATCCTCGTAGAGTTTCACATGCATGAGGCCATATTCCTCGAGGCTGTGCATCTTGCGGGTCTCTGTCTCGCGCGGTTCCAGAAAGCGCAGCGGCTCGGGGATCGGCACCTGGTAGACAAGGATCTGATCCTCGCTCAGTGGCGTCTCGGGGATACGGTGGCGGGTCTGGATCACGCTGGCCTCGGCGGTATGCTCGGTCGTCGCGACGCCGGCGGTGCGCTCAAAGAACTTGCGGATGGACACGGCGTTGGTGGTATCGTCGGCCCCTTGGTCGATCACCTTGAACCGATCCTCGGGCACCAATGTCGCCGCGCTGACCTGCACGCCGCCGGTGCCCCAACCATAGGGCATCGGCATTTCGCGGCTGGCAAAGGGCACCTGATAGCCCGGCACCGCCAATCCCTTGAGGATAGCGCGACGGATCATGCGCTTGGTCTGTTCGTCCAGATAGGCAAAGTT
>JALQUE010000143.1 GCA_023260815.1 Roseovarius sp. | reverse complement strand
GGCGCCGTCCCCGCCGATGAAATCGACGGCGACGAGGTTCAGGTGCTGGTCGAGATTGACCCGTGGGCTTAGGCCCACGGTTACCCCGGCAGGCTCACGCGGTTGCGCAGACGCGCCTCCTGCCGCAGTGCCGCCCTCGCGCACGCCACCCGCGAGGACTCCGCACAGCGGACCGTTGATGGTGCATCGCCAGACGGCCTGAGGCCGCGGATGCGCCAGTCGCAATGCGATCGCCACAAGGTCAAGATGATAGACGCATTCAGCTCAATATCCGCCATTCGTGCGCAAAGCAGCGTTTGATCGAAGGAAGCCTAAAGTTGCCTGCCGCATCAAGGCCCAGCATGCGGGACTAAGCGCTCCGGAAGAGCGGAAAATGGTGCGGAAATTTATATTTTAAGAATTCCTGCATCCTCTCTCATTGAGGGCCGAAGATTGACACGCGGGGTGAAGGGTGCCCGTATCGCCGCACATATATCAGTTAGGCGGGGGCATGGTGTTCGGCATTTTCAGAAAGATATTCGGGGGAGAAAAAGCCGCAGGGCGCGACAAGGAGCTTCCCGCAGTCCGCGAGGCGGTCGACTTTGGCAACGATCGTGCGGGCAATGAACGCCAGAGCCGCTTCGAGGACTTTGAACAGGAAACGAGGGAACGCCTTGAGGCACATTCACACGATATGCCGGGGCAGGCTTACTTCAGCCAATTGCAGGCCCTGCAGGAGAGTATCTCGGATCGCAGATACACGGACGCGGCCACCGCGGCGCGCAAGAGCCTGCCGCTCATTCGCAAGTGGCTCGAGGATCCCAAGGGCAATGGCAAGAGGCTCAGCCTGAGCATGCCCGCGCTCACGCAGGGCGGCACCATGCTGGCCATCACCGGTGACCGGAAGGGACTGACGATGTTGCAGGATCTGGTATCGGAATTTGATCATCTCGAGGAATACCGCGCTGATGCGGAGAAGCATCTCGCCGCCATCGACCTTTTCGACGCCATTCGCAAAGTCGTCGCAGCGAAGCCCGGCATCCTGCAGAGCAGGATGAAGTCGGAAGTGGACGCCGAGGACGGTCGCCTTGTCAGCAACCTGATCTCGTGGCTGGAGAAGGCTGGTGAGATCAGCCGCGCCAAGAACGGAAAGACCTACGCGCTCTACGTAAATGGCGTCGAGATGAGCGCCAAGGACGCTTCGGCAGTCTACACCGAGCCATCGCTCCCCGGGTCTCATCAGGCGAAATCCAAGCCGGGGAAGCCCATCGAGCTCAACCTCGACACGCTGACCTTGGTGCCGCTGCCACCATCTCCGGAGGCTTGGGCCAATCAGGTTACGCTGCCTGCGACTGCTGAAACATTCGAGGATACTGAAGGTGCTTGGCGTGAGCTTACTGTTGAGGCCATCGCGCCCGCGGATCGCCCGGATCCTGCTTTCCGAAAGCACTTCACCACACGTGGCGGCATCCTTTCCTTCGATGACCTTGCAAAGTCTGAGGCAAGCCTCGGTGCGCCAGGCGCAGTGATGTTCACCTCCGAGCAGGGCGGCACCCCAGTGATTGAACGACTGGAGCGCCCCATCTATGCGCTTGATGTTCATCCTGAGGGCCAAGGCTTCGCGACACGGTCGAAAACGAATATCCTGACCGTTTATGATGCAGAGCTAAAAGTCGACTTCGAGACCGATCTTTCCGCCACGGCTGAAGTGGCAGAGGGTCGCCGCCGTCTTGATCTTGACGGGGAAGGCGGTATCTTTTGGGGTGAAGCCCACTTGGCGCTCAACTGCATCGCGCTCAGCCCCAGCCGGGACCGCTACCTTTACACGCATGTTGACGAGGCTTGGTGCATCGACCGGGACGGAAAGCGCCTCTGGGGCGTCCACATGCCTGAGCGTCCCGTGGAGACCTATCATCAGACCTTCGAAGTGGGTGGCACGGGCGGGCATACAGGAACCGCTTTGGAAATCGAGGGGGCGCTCGAGGAGCTTGAGCTTGCGCTGCCGGTAACGCCGGATGAGATTCGGCAGAAATACCGCGGCTTGGTCCGTCAGTTGCACCCGGACCTCAACCCTGGCAACGAAGAGCGGATGAAGGCGGTCAACGCGGCTTACGAGGCGCTGACTGGGGCCAGCTATGATGACTTGCAGGGCAAGGAAAGCGCCGAGGACTTGCTAAAGTTCTCCGCCACAGTGACTTTCATGACCGGTGGCGGTCCTGACCGCCTTCAGTCTGCGGCCTTCTCAGGGCGTGGCGACACGGTGCTACTGGGAACTTCCCAAGGGCGGGTCCTGCGCATCGATGGTTCTGGCAAGCCGACTGCCCTCTACGATGTGGGCACCACGCCTATCCGGATTCTGGAGACGGATCGCTACCTCTACATCCAGACGTTCACCCGCCTTTATGTGCTCGAGGGTGATCGCCTTGTGGGGCTGCAGGATTGCACGACCAAATGTGACCTGCTGGTCGACGAGGGCTTGGTCTTGCTGGTTGAGAACAAGGGCGTGCGGGTGCTGACGGAAGCGGGCCGACCGCTGGGCGTCGCGCTGACCAAGGCGCCAATCCGGCGAGCCGGGATTGAAGATGGTGTGCTTGTAGTCGAAACGCGAACTCATCGCGGCCGGTTCAGCGGCCTCTTGGGGTAGCACGCGAGCAACTTAGCTTACCATCTATGTCAAGGACCCATGAGCCGCACCTATCATATGCGGCGCCAGGCCCGAATGAATGGGTCGGGCAACGATCTGCCTCGGACTCTTTAGCCACAGGTTTAGTGATCCTTCAGCGAATTTCCAGATCACCAGCAGTTGTGCCAGCAGCCAGCGCGTCTACGAACCACTGCGGTTTACGCCCGCGACCAGACCATGTGACGGCCGGGTTCTCAGGGTGCTGGTATTTTGGTGCGACTGGAGCGCGCTTGGCCTTGCTATCTGTCCCGACCAGTTCCGTCAGGGAGTAGCCCATTCCTCTGGCCACAGCTTCTACCTTGGTGCGGGCTTCCGCCTTCTGTCGATCCTCAAAGGTGGAGATCGCCTTGGCGATGTCCTTCTGCATTTTCTTCAGCTCGGGAAGCGACAACGCCTCGAGATCGTAATCAGCCATTGGTGCGATCCGTGTCCTGAATGTTCCGATATCGATAGCCCGCCGGGCCATGAGCCCGCAACTCCCGTAGGCAGGGGCAGGTGACGAGGGTTGGTTGATCCATAGTCTTTGCCGCCAGTTTAGGTTGCTGGGCTTGAGTTCAGCAATCCCGATTGGCAAGATGACAGGGTCTGGCATGGGCTCCCCGCGCTTCTCTGGCTTCTGGTCCATCCCTTCGACTGACAATCCCCTAATCCCGTTCGGCCTCCTGCGCGCAACCCCGCGTCAGCCCGGGCCGTGTTGGCCGCCTATGGCGTCCTGCCCGCTCCACCCCGGTCCTTTGGGGGTTTCCGGTGTCCATGCTGTCCACCGTGCACGCATCACCCGACGGGCTTTTTCCGGGTCTTGTCGAAGGGACGGTCCCGAAGACAGGAAACACAGGAGCTAATCATGCAAAACATCGTCATCCTCGCCGGCAATTCCGAGATGCTGGATCAGTTCGCGAAGGACTATCCGAAAGGTCCACATGACCAACCTCAAAGCATGTGCCCCGCCTTTGGGTCGCTACGTGTCGGTTTGCGGATGAAGCGGGTTGCGACGGTTCTGTCCGGGTCGGCCTGCTGTGTCTATGGCCTGACCTTCGTGTCGCAGTTCTACGGTGCCCGTCGGTCAGTGGGTTATGTGCCGTTCAACTCGGAAACGTTGGTTACGGGCAAGCTCTACGAGGACATCCGCGAGAGCGTGC
>JALQUE010000126.1 GCA_023260815.1 Roseovarius sp. | reverse complement strand
GGCGCCGTCTATCGCTTTTCCGGAAATGACGAGGTCGAGCAGCGCAACATGATCTGGCAGCGCTGCGCCGACACGGTCTGCGAAGCCGCCGCACCGCTCTCCGAGGAAGAGCTGGCGCTCTTCGCCGAGAGCGAGGCACTGCTGTTCGGTTTCCGCGAAACCTCTGACGGCGATCCCGTGGTCCTGAGCGTCGGCATCGACGGCTTTGCCGAGGCGATCGAGAAACTGCGTCCCTGACGCCCGGACCGGCCCCGCCAAGGGGGCCGGTTCCACTTTTTCGCCTGACCGGGAGGTCCGCCATGACACAGAGCAAGACCAGCAGGAAAGCCCCTCCGCATCACAGGGCTCCCCACATCGCGCGCGTCTTGCCGGTGTTGCGAAATGCCGTCGGGTCAGTGTCGATATTCGCGCTGGTGGCGGGGGCGGTTCCCCTTCCTGCGCAGGCCCAGGTCGTCGCCGCGACGCCCGAGACAACTGTTGCCATCGGAGGAACCACCAGCGATGTCACCACCTCGAACATTCGGGGCGGCGTGGCCTTCAACCAGTTCTCGCAATTCAACGTGAACGCCGGAAACACGGTCAATCTATACCAGCCTATAACGGCCACAGCGCTGGTCAACATCATCTCGGGCGGCACGTCGACGATTGCCGGAACCTTGAATGCCCATCTCGGATCACCCGGGCTCTCCACCATTGGCGGCAATGTCTACCTCCTGAATTCGGATGGTTTCGTCGTCTCCTCGACCGGTGTCATCAATGCCGGCCAGCTGACGCTCAGCACGCCGAGCTCCGGGTTCATGGACCAGTTGCGCGACGAGGCGAATGGCATCGGATCGGCCAGCCACATCCTGTTTGCCGGGAACGAACCGCTGTCCGCGACCGGCGAGATCGACATTCAGGGCCGGATCAACGCGAACCGGCTCGATATGCGCGCGGGCGCCCGGATGATCGTGGACGGCCGGCTTGATGTCCAGAGCGGCACCTCCCCTGGCCGGATCAGCCCGTCGGTCAACCTGCAGGGCGTGCCCACCGCAGGCGGCGTGAATATCGGCCGTGACGGCGTGATCCGTCTGGTCTCGGGTGGCTCGGCCCGCGTGTCAGGCAATGCCAGCGCGCGTGGCTCGTTTGCGGGGGCGGCCGCTCACGGTGGCCTGATCGAGATCATCGCCGAAGGTGAGTTGCAGGCGGGCGGCATATTCGATGTCAGCAACGGAAGCGGTCCGGCGGGATCGGTGATGATGTTCACCGAAGGGAACGCGATCCTCGAACCCGGTCTGCAGATTGTCGCGCGCTCCTCCGCTCAGGCGGGCGGCTTCGTGGCCCTTCGCGCCAACGGGACATTGACCACCGGCCTGACCTCGAACGACGCCATTGTGATCGACACCGGCAGCCCCGGCAGCTCGGGCGAGACCTTCCTCGTTGCCGACACGGTCGATCTTGCGCGCAGCCTGACGACCGAAGGCGGGTCCCTTGGCATTCGCGGCGTGACCACGGTGACGATCGGCAATGATGGCGGCACGATGGACGTATCGACCGCCCGTGCCGGCGACGCGGCGGGGGATCTCGTCATTTCCTCGAAAGAGATCGAGATCAAACCCGGCACCAGCCTCAACGCACAGGGCACCGGCGCGGGCAATGGCGGGCTTGTGCTTCTGAGCGCGCGCAACGTGTCCACCGGGGCGCTTTGGGCTGTCGATCCCGATACCGAAGTGGCCAGGGTCACCATCACCGACGCCTTTATCGCCGGCGGAACGGTCATCGTGTCCGCCGTGGCCCGGGCCAGCAGCATTTTCGGCAACGAGGATGACGATGACCTCGAGGCGACACAGGTCGACCAAATGGAGGCCAGCGTCACCGACGAGCAATTCGCACAGATGCTCGACAATCTGTTGATCGCCTCCGAAACCGTCGCGAACCGTGCGATCACTTCGGTGAACGATCTGGTGCCGGTGCAGATCAAGATCCTGACCTCCGACGCCCGGGTCGTGATCACCGACAGCACCCTCACGGCTGATGGCAACTGGACGCCCATCGGTGCCAGCATCACCGACAACACGGCGGAATTCGCGGATAACGGATTCCTGATGGCCCAGGGGCTGCGCGAGGACACATACAGGTTCCTGACCCCGGACTCGATCATCGACAGGCTGATTTTCGACGATGCCTATCAGCTCAGCATCCGTCTGCCCTCGGAACTCGACCTGTCGGCCGATACGCTGGTCGTGCATTCCCATTCCGAAACCGAAACGAACATCGCCCCGTTTTCCTTTGCCGTCGACGTTGCCGTGTCCAGCACCAAGACCGTCTCGGCGGTGCAGATCACCGACAGTGCGCTTCTGACCAATGCGGGCAACTTGCGGCTGGCCGCGACGGCCAGTGAAAACCAGACCATCAGCATTACCGCCAAGAAGGCCCTGGGTCAGAATGTGGCCCTAGGGGTCGCCGTCTCGGTCCGCAATCTGGTGAACCAGCTTCGTGTCGACGGCGGCAGCCTGACCTCGGCGGGGGGGATCACGGCTGGCGCCTTTACCGGGCGCGCCGTGTCCTCGAGCGTGATCGCCAATTCCGGGATGGAAGGCGAGGTGTCGATCGGGATCAATGTCGACTTCTCCGAGTCGCTCACCGAAGCCGCCATCGGGGGCACCATCAACGCCAATAACGGCGACGTCGCCATTGACGCCGAGCAGCTTTTCTTCAACTCCACGCGCGTGACCACGGCCACCTTGGGCCTTGGCAATCTGTCGCGGGCCGTTGCGCGCAATCGCGCCAATACAAGCAATTCGACCGGCTTTGCCCAGACCCTGCAACAGACCGCCACCGGCAAGACCCCGGATCCCACGCGCAAGCCGCATTTCGGGATGGGTGTCGCGGTGGATTTCCAGCTCAGCGATGACAATGCCTTTGCCACGCTTGGCGGCAGCTATCGCGACATCGACGACCTTGCGGCGGCGCCGGTCGCACTGGGTGCCACGAACGTCACGGCCAGCGGCGCCGTGACCGTGAACGCCGCCTACCGCTTTGCCGACCGTGGCAGCGAAGGCGGCGGGTCGCTGACCCGCACCACATCGGCCTCCTTCGGCAGGCTGACCGCCGCGCTGCAGCGCCAGCTGGCCCGCGAGAATGCGCGCCTGATCGCAAGCGGCGCAGCCCCGATCACCGCGGACGAGCTTCTGGGCCGGTTTTCCAACGCGCTGATGCTGAACCTGTCGATTTCCTCGCTTGCCGGCGAAACCCTGGCCGAGATCGGGCCAAATGCCACCGTCACCGCGACATCCGCCTCGGTCAACGCGCTGACGCGCTATCCGAACACGAACCCCTGGCAAAGCCTGCTGAACCAGTGGCAGACCTATGTCGATCAGGTCACGTCCTACAGCCCGATCAGCACCGGTGGTCCCGCCGATCCGCCCGAGCCCGAGCAGCCCCCGGCCCCCGACCTTGCCGGGTTCGTCGATATCATCAATCCGCTGACCTACCTGACGACCGATTCCAAGGCCAAGGGCGAAGCGCCAGTCGCCGGCGATCGCGTGGTCGTCCCGGGCGAGGAGCAGGCGCTAGCGCTTGGCATCACGCTGACCATCTTCAACACCGACAACGTGACCGAGGCGGTGGTGCGCGACGGTGCCGTGCTCAACCTGACCGACGCGGCCAGCGTCGCCGCCCTGCAGGAATCAGTGTTCCTGCATGTCACGAACCTGCCAAAAAGCAACCCTCTGGGCGGAACGGCCAAGGTCAATGACGCCATCGGCGGGGGGATCTTCTTCAGCCGCACGGCAAGCGCCGTGCGCGCCGAGATCGAGAACGGCGCCCAAGTGACGGTGACCGGAGGCGATCTCGCCGTGACGGCCGAAACCAGGAATCTCGTTGCCAGCCTCGCCTATTCGGGCGGGCAGGGCGCAGACGTGGCCATCAACGCTTCGGTCGCGGCGCATGTCTCCGAGGCCGAAACCATGGCCCGCATCGGCGAGGCCGCGCGCATCGTGGCGCAGGACGTGACGATCACCGCAACCGACAATTCGGTGACATGGGCCAGCGCGGGTGCCATCACCGGATCGGAAAACGTGGGCGTCGGCGCCTCGGGCGTGTTCAACTTCTCAAGCCGCCGGACCTGGGCCGGGATCGGCCCGGCACTGGTTGAGGCGCCGCTCGTCCCGGCTGCCGCCACGGTCATCGACGCGGACACCCTGACGATCGAGGCCACCAACGCTTCGGTCGATATCACGGTGGCGGTTGCCGGCACCAAGGTCGTCGGCAAGGAAGATCCGCCTGCCGCCGCCACGCCGCCGCCGAACACATCGGATGACGACATGATCATCCCCAGCTGGCTCTTCTCGGACGAGGAAGACGACGCCGCCCAGCAACAGCAGCAAAACCCGACGCCTGCGGATGCCAACGGCGACCGCCAGACCTCGGGCTGGGCCGTGTCCGGCGCTGCGGTGGTGAACCTCTCGCTGCAGAATGAAACCACGGCGACCATCCGCACCACGGGCCTCATCGATCTCGACGACGCATTGTCGCTGACCGGGTCCAGCACGGCGACCATGATCAACGTGGGCGGTTCCGTCGCCTCGGGGCTGGGGTCGCAAAAGGATACCAATGCCCTCGCCGGAGCCTTTGCCGTCCATGTCGATGAACGTCTGGTCCGTGCGCGCATCGAAGGCGCGACCGTCCGTGCCGGTGCGGTGACCATCGACGCAACCGACGCGGCAACGCTGGTCAACATCGCCGTGGGCGGCGCCGGAACCTCGCGCGGGGATCTGGCGCTGGCCGGGTCGGTGTCGGTGGCGGTCCTGTCCGGGGAAACCCTGTCGGAATTGCGCGACGTCGAAATCTTTTCCCAAAGTCTCAGCCTCAATGCCGATGACCAGTCGGTCACGGTCAGCGTGGCAGGTGCGGTCGGCGTCAACATGGACGCGACGCAGGGCTATGGCGTGGGCGTGGGCATCGCCGTGAACACCGTCGTCCGCGATGCGCTGGCCCGGATCACGGGCACCGGCACCGGCATCATCTCGACCGGGGCCATGTCGCTTGCGGCCACCAGCCGCCAGTCGATCTTTGGCTTCGGCACCACGGCGGGCGTCGGCAAGACAGGGCTGGCAGGCTCGATCACGGTCAACACCATTTCCGGCGGCGCGCGGGCGCTGATCGACGCCGATCCGGGCATTCGCAGCATCCAGGCGGACAGCCTCACCGTCACCGCTGACGAGAGCAACATCATTTTCGCGCTCTCCGGCGCCTTGGCGGGCGGACGCAGCAACGCCGCGGGCGGGGCGCTTTCGGTCAACACCATCGTCGCGGGGACCGAAGCCCGCGTCGAAGGGTCCGAGATTGAGAAACGCGCCGCAGGCCCGGATCTGGGCGCGGTGCAGATCACGGCAGACAGCGACAGCACCATCACGGCCATCGCCGTGGCAGGTGCTGCGGCGGAAACCGGTCAGGCTGCAGGGCTTGGTCTGTCGATGAACACGATCGATGCGGATTCCATCGCCTCGCTGGCCGACACGACGGTTCTCGATGCGGCCAATATCACCGCCATGGCAACCGGCGCGCGCACGATCCGCAGCCTGGCCGGTGGCGCTGCGGCGGCAGGGCGCTCGGCTGCGGGTGCGGGCCTGACGGTGAACCTGCTTCCGTCGAACGACACGCTCGTCAACCTGAACAACGCGATCCTCTCCACCCGCGATGGCGGGGAGATCACCGCCACCGCGACGGCGGCGGGGGAGATCGCTTCGCTCGCGGCGGGTATTTCCGCCTCGAGCGAGGCCGCGATCGGCGGCGCGCTGACGATCAACGTGACCACGGCAACGACCGGGATCACCGCAACCAACGCGATACTTGACGCGCTCGGGGCGATCAGCCTGTCGGCCAATGACGCCGCCACGATCAGCAGCCTTGCGGGCGGTGCCGCTCTTGGCGCGGGCGGCACCGGCGTTGGCGGTGCAGCGGCGGCGAATTTCATCGACCATGACACGAGCGTGGCGGCCAGCGAAGGCCGCATGACGGGGCAGGGCGTAAGTCTCTCGGCCCGAAACGACTCCAGCATCGAAAGCGCGGCGGTCGGCCTTGCCGCCGGTGGCACGAATGCCTTTGCCGGGTCCATCGCTATCGGCGGTATCAGCAACGAGACCCGCGTCCGGACAACCGGAACACGGCTTCAGGCCGGGACCGGGGCTGTCAGCGTTTCGGCGGGCCGTGGCGGCAGTATCGACATCCTGTCGGGCAGCGCGGCCTTCGGCGGGACCAATGCGGTCGGCGGCGCGCTGAGCGTGGCCTCGATCACCGGCGCCGTGACGGCCGATGTGGTGGATACCGCTGCGGGCGGTGGCATCTCGGGCAGTTCGCTGGCCATCGGCGCGACGGATGCGGCCTCGATCGATGCCATCGCCGTGTCCGGCGTGGCGGGCGCCGGCGGCACCGGTGTCGCCGGCTCGGTTGTCTATACCCAGATCGGTCGCGCGGCGGCGGACGGGCCGTCGGTCACTCCGTTGCCGGGGGCAGCACCCGGCGAAGATCCCCTGACCCAGGCCCAGACCGCGATCATCGACGCGCGCGATACCGCGTTGGTGGATGTGGCGGACAATGTGTCGGGACGCGGCGATGTCACCATCGATCCCGCAGAGCTGGCGCTGGACCTCGACAGCGACGATCTGGTCCGTGCGCGGCTTCAGGTGTCCAGCGAAGCGCCTGCTGTCCCTGCCGTGTCGATCACCGCCGAACAGACCGGCGAGACACGGTCGTTTGCCGGGGCGGCGGCGGCAGGCTCCACGGCGGGCTCAGGCGCGGGCCTCGGGCTCAACCTGATGTTCGGAAAGGCGGAAGCCGAGCTGATCCTGCCAGCGAACGCGACCACGACGGTCGGCGGCAACGTGACCGTCCGCGCCTCGCAGACCGGCGATGTCTCGACGTTTGCTGCCGCCGGGGGGGCTTCGGGTTCCGTGGGTGGCGCGGGCTCGATTACGCTCAATGTGATGAACCGGCAAGCTGATGCGACCATTGCAAGCACCTTGGCAGGTGGCCGGGCGACGCTTTTGATGGCGGGTCATAACCTGACCTTGGGCGTCAGGCAGCAAGGGGTGATCGAGTCAGGGGCCGGTGCCTTGGGCATCGGTGGGACCGCCGGTGTCGGCGGCGCCATCGCAGTCAACATCCTGTCGGACGATGCCGACGTGACGCTGTCGGATATCTGGGTCGACACAAGGGCCGGCGCCGACCTTGCGGGCGCGGGGTCCGTTGAGTTATCGGCTGACCAGCAGCAGACCCTCGCGGCCAACGCGGCGGCGCTCGGCGGCGGCTCTGGTGGCGCCTTTGCGGGGTCTTTTGCGGTGAACGTGGCCGATGGGGCCGTGGGCACCACGCTGCGTGACAGCACCGTTCTGGCCAATACGATCAGCGCCACCGCGAAGGTGTTGCCGGATCAGTCCGCAAATGCAGGGGCCGTCGCCGTGGGCAACGCGAGCGCCGTGGGCCTTGCGATCGGCACCAATGTCGCGCGTCAGACGGTTCGGACGGATATCGACGGATCCTATCTGCAAGCTCAGGGGCCGATCATCCTGACAGCCATTGCCGAGGGGTTCATGTCTGGCGCTGGTGTCGCTGGCGCCGCTGACGGCGTTGCGGGCATAACCGGCACGGGCATCGGCAACTCTGCTCTCAACACCGTCGAGGTGCTGGTCCGCGACACGACTGCCCCGGTGCTGGGTGCGGTGCGTGAAGGCAGCCAGATCATCACAGCCGGATCGGTCCTGCTGGCAGCGGACGCCGCGACCATCATCCGCCTCAAGGGCGGATCCGAGGACGACCCCGGCCTGAACATCAGTTTCGCGGGCGGCGGCGCCGCCGGTGTCGGGGCAAGCGCCACGGTCAACACATTGCGCAACAACGCGCGCACCGCCGTCTCGGGGAATACACGGATCACCGGACTTGGCCATACAGGCGTGATCCGGGACGGCGTCGAACGGTACGGCGTGGTCATCGATGCCACCGCGCGCTCGATAATCTCCATGCTGACTGCCAATGGTGCGGTCGGTGGCTTTGCCGGTGTTGCAGCGCTCATGTCGCTGAACCTGATCGAGGACAAGGCGCAGGTTCAACTGGGCACCGGTGAGCGCAACGCACAAGTGTGGATCAATGCCCCTGCCACGGGCCTTGCCGGGCTCTTTGGCATCGATACCGCCAATGCGCGTCAGGACGTCCGGATAACCGCAACCACGTCCGCCATAGCCACGATCCTGACCGCCAATGTCGCGGCCGGAGGAAACGCCGGAGGCGCCGGCTCGGGAACGCTGGTCTCGCGCTCGTTGGCCGGGGTCGAGGCCCGCGAAGTCCGGATCGACGCCGTGCGCGACATCACGCTCGACGCCCGCGCGAGCACAGACCTGACAGCGGTGACGTTTGGCCTTGCGGGCGGCTACGCCGGCGCCGCGGCCAATGCCGGGGTCAGCATTATGGGCGCTCAGGCGCTGGTCGATGTCGATGGCGCGACCATCACCGCCGGGAGGGACCTGACCCTTGAGTCCAACATCGACAGCGAAAGCACGGTCGTGGTCGGCGCCGCAGCAGGCGGTGCCGTCGGGGCCTCGGGCGGCGTGCAGGTCACGGTGTTCGATTCGCTCTCGCGCGTGTCGGTCGGTCGGGCAGAGTCCCTCCTCGACAGCAATCTCAATGCGGGCCGCAGGATGTCGTTGAGGGCTGTCAACTTCCAGGAGCTGGACGGCAAGGCGGTTTCGGGCGCGGCCGGCGGCGCAACGCTGGCATTGGCGCTTAACGTGGGCGTGGTCACATCGAACACTCTGGTCGAGATTGGCGCCAACGAAACATTGCGCTCTGATGGGGATTTGTTTCTGCGCGCAAGTGGCTTTGTAACGATCACCGGCATGGCCGGTTCTCTGGGCGTGGGCTCCTTGGGTGGCGGGGCCTCTCTGGATTACGCCCGCTTTGCCGGCACGACGCGGATCATTGTCGGGGACGGCACCCGGATCGTGGCCGATCCGGGCACGGCGCGTCTGAGCGATCCCACACGCTCAGGCGAGAGCCTGACCATCGAAGCATTTTCGGCACGGCGGGTGACCTCGTCTGTCGTGGCGCTTGGCGGCGCGGCCTTTGCCGTCAATGCCGCGCTCGGTGTGATCGACATGGGGGGCCGCGCCGAGGATGCGGATGGCAACCGCGATATCCTCCTCAACGGGGCACAGGACGAATTCGCCTCCGACCTTCGGGCCGAAGACTCCGACTTGACCGAAGAAGGACGCCAGAGCACCGCCGGTAACCTGATGGTCTTTGCCGGGGCGGACGACAGCCGCGCTTCGGTGGCGGCGGAACGCCAGTCCATCACTCTGAATGGCCCGGCAAGCCCGGATTCCGTGGCGGTCAGGCTGGGCCGCGACGTTCTGCTGGAAACGCGCGGAAACATCACGGTGACCGCCCATGCGGCCACATCCGTCATCCAGACCACCGGTGGCTTGTCCGCCTCACTCTTCGCCGGCAGCACCAGCGGCGTCGGCGTTTCGAGCTTGTCCAGATCGGTGGGCATCGACTTCGGTGCCAATACACGCCTTCGCGCGGATGGCGACATTGCCGTGTCGGCGTTAAACCGTGAGTTCGTCCGCGAAATGCTGACCGCGACCAGCTATACCTTAAGCGCATCGGCGGGTTACGCGGTGGGCGTCGGCGTCGTGACGACGACCGTGAATGGCACCTCGGGGCTGACCCTTGGCGCAGGCGTCGGGATCGGCGGATATACCGGCAGACGGGCGACCGACGTCAACCTTTCGGCCACCCGGGCCGGCCTTGTCGAGGTCGATGTCACCAATGCGAGCCTGTCGCTTGTCGGCGGTGCAGGGCTTGTCGTCTCTTCGGCCACCCATTCGGGCGGCACGAATATCGACATCGCCGATATCCGCATCGACGCCGAGGATGTGACGGTCGAGGCCGAAGATACCAGCCGCGTGACCGCTTCGGGCGACGGCAGCACCGGTGGGGTCGTCGGCGGCCTGAATTCGGTCATCGTGACCGCGACCGCCGAGGCGACAGGCACTCTGACCACCGATGGGGCCACGATCGAGGCCGGCACGGTGCGCATCGCCAACGAAAGCGCCGTTTCGGCCGAGGCACGGGCGAACGGCATCGCCGCGGGCGGCCTCGCCATCGGCGCGAGCGTGGCGACATCCGATATGCGGGTGACACTCGACAGCCAGATCGATGCCAGCATCCGGGCCACCGACATCATCCTTGTCACCCGGCTGCGCGGCGATGCGTTCGACACATCGGCGGCGTTCTCGACCTCCGCGTCGGGCGGGATCCTCGCCGGGAACGGCGCGGTATCCTCGGCCTGGACGAACCACGCCATTGCCGCCCGGATCGCGGGTGTTTTCGCGGCCCCGAATGAAACGAACATCGTGACGGGGGCGTCGGATGTCCACGCGCGCGCAGAAGCCACCGGCGCTTCGGGCGGCGTTCTGGCCGTGGGCCGGACCGTTGCGCAAGCGGGGCAAAACCAGGATACGGCGCTGACGGCCGATGACCGTCTGGCCCGTGTCGATCTTGCCGTCGATGACGCGACCTTCACCGGCAAGGCGGTCGTGATCGATACGGAGAACGCCACCTCGACCACGGTCAGTGCCGTGTCCGGTTCGGGCGGGGTTCTCGCCGGTTCGGCCTCCGAGGCCATCACGACAGCGGCAACACGGACCCGCGCAAACTTTGGCCAAAACGCGGCGGTTCTCTTTGACGGATTTGAAACCGTGGCCCTGAGCACCGGACAGGTGCAGACGCTGGCCAGCCTTGTGGATACCGTGAGTGCGGCTGCGGTCGGCAATTCGGGCGCCATCGCGCGGGCGACCGTCGACAGCACCGTCGCGGCCACTCTGGGTGCTGGCGTCGCGATCACGGCGGAGACGATCGACATCACGGCCATCAATTCGGTCAATCGGCCCAAAGACGAGCACAACATGCGCTCGGGGTCCGGCGGCGCGTTGGACACTGCGGCCATGGTCAGCGACATCGAAGTTGCCGTCCGCACGGACCTGACCGTATCCGACGGCGCGTCCATCCGGCAGACCGGAACGCGGGGCAGCGCCGAGGCCTTCGCGCTGATCGCGCGCAATGTGCTGTCGCTTGTCGATCGCATCAACCTTGATGCAGGCGGCGCCATCGCAACGCCGCGTGGCGTCTCGCGGATCGAAGTGACCACGAGCGATGCGATCCTGACCATTGGCGCCGCCGATCTTTTCGCGCTCGATGACATGGTGCTGCGCGCCGGTGGCGACGCGGCCATCACGGCCGAAGTGAACGCCAATTCCTATGGCCTGGCCGGGGCTGCGACCGGGTCCAGCGCGGTGACGCTGAACGCCGACAACCGTGTCGTGCTTCAGGATGGTGCGAACCTGCAGAGCCTTGGCGATATCCGCATCGGTGCCGGCTATGGGGCGAACGGGACACAAGCGGTGGACCTGCGCGCCGAGACGCGGCTGTTCAACAAGACCGCCATCGCGATCCCGTCGGACCCGGCGGCCGATGCGGTGGCCAACACCACATCGATCATCGACGTGCAAGAGGGCGCCAGGGTCGTGGCGGTGCGCGACGTTTATCTGTTCTCCGAGGCGGGCCAGCGCTCGGTCCTCGGGTATGGACGTGGCAAGGATCTCTACCGCGAGGTTCTGGCCGAACTGGGCACCGCCATCAGCGAGGCCTTCGACGGCGACCCCGTCAGCCTCGATATCGAATCCGGCACGGCTCAGGACTTGTCGAACGACGGCATCCTGGTGAATGGCTATGTGCGCGCCG
This sequence comes from Roseovarius sp., assembly GCA_023260815.1. Lineage (GTDB taxonomy): Bacteria > Pseudomonadota > Alphaproteobacteria > Rhodobacterales > Rhodobacteraceae > Roseovarius. The sequence continues at coordinate 9,069 of JALQUE010000126.1, read as the reverse complement.
GCTCTCGCAACAAGCAGATTCTGGTGATCAACGAGGACGGCGCCATCCAGAACGCCCGCATCGGGCCGTATACCAACGACATGGTCGACGGGATCACCTGGTCGATCCGCCGGAACATCTCGATCGCCAACGAGGTTCGGGAACGGATCGACCTTCTGACCGCCTTGCTGGAGGACCCGATCCTGAGTGAGGATCCCGAAGCGGTTGCCGCCTGGGAGGCCGAGGTCGCGACCCTGACGCTGCGCGACGTCTCGGGAACCGCGGATTTCCTCGATCTCGAGGATATCGTCGCAGCCCAGGGCGATATCGTTCTGCGCGCGGATTACGTCCACGGCAGGGCGACCGGAACGCTGGATGCGCCCGTCAACGCCGAGATCATCGTGCATTCCTATGTGCGCGACAGCGCCCGGGCGCGCTACATCAACACCAAGGGCATGGATATCGCCATCGGGGATGGGGGGCGCATCTTCTTCAACGATGTGACCGTGACCACCCCGGCCGACATCACCGCCCTGTCCGATCCGACCCGCCCCGGTCCCGACAGCTACACCATGATTTCCGGCGTCAGCAGCGGTGAAACCAAGATCGAGGTCGTCACCTTCGGGGAAGGCTCGATCATCGTCGGCGGCGCGATCAGCAATGTCGCGGGCCTTGCGTTTTTCAACTCGAACGAAGGCGATCTGGATATCCGCGACGACATCACCGCGCGCACCATCGATTTGCGCGCCGGGCGCGACTTCCTGCAAGGCTTCACCCTGGGCATCCGCCATGTCGATGGCGACCCGAGCAAGATTTATGAAAGCTTCTTCGACAAGGTCGAGGATACCGTCCGCATAGGGCTTGCGGATACCGGCCGGATCTCCGGCAGCCTTGCCAGAAAGATCCCCAAATTCGAACTGGCGCCGCGCCGGGGCCGCATTCAGGCCGGGCGCAACGTCTATATCTCGGCGGACCAGCTGAACGTGAACGGCTTGATCCAGGCCGGGCGTGGCAGCTTCGATGTGCAAATCGACGCCGGCATCGACGCCGTCCTCGATGCGCTGGCAGGCACGACCACGCAGACAGTCCTCTACGATCCCTCCGAACCCTTCATCGTCACCGGCGGGGGCGCCACAAACATCGTTCGTGACCCGAACATCACAAGCGATGTTTTCATCCGCTTCGATCCCACCGCGCTCGACGATACCGGAAACGCGACCGGGGCCATCGTCGTCAATCCGATGGTCGTGCAGGGCGGCGTGGTCGAGATTGTCGGCAAGGTCTTTTCCACCGGCGGCGGCGAGATCCGCTCCCTCGATGGTTTCGGCTCCATAAATGTGGTCAACGACTCGACCCGCCCGGTCCGGCTGGCCCGGATGGATACCGGCGCGAACACGCCCGAGGGCGTCGAGGGGCGCGTTCGGATCACCGACACCAGCCGCACCGTCCGCGGGAATTTCCTCATCACCGAATACCGCCGGATCGGATCGGAGCTGCAGGTTTTCGACAACAAGTTCTTCGACATCATCGACCTGGATTTCGACGCGGACGGCATCACCGATGCGACGCGGATCAATCCCACCAATCTCGTCTCGACGACCACCGCAGGCGGAGGGCGCAGCGCCAGCTATGCCACGAAAGAGCGGCAGGAACTGGTCACCAATCGCGCGGAAACGGTCGTGCGGACCTTCGAGGACATAACAACCGCCACCTACTTCATCTTCTTCAATGCAACCGGGGACGAGGTCGAGAGCGAAGAGATCAAAACCGAGACGAGAGAGCTGGATCCCGAGATCACCACCGGAAAAAGCGGAACCTACCTGGCCACGGCGACAACCGACCTGACCGCCCCCTATCGCTTGACGGCGGAGCGGACGGAGTTTTTGTACGAAGTGCTTGAGGTGGATGTCAAAGGCTCGCGCATTGGGGGCAAGCGGACAGAAACCGTCACCACGCGGGAGACGTCGACAATTCTCTATTCGCATCGCCTGAAGGCCGACAATTCCATCGCCATCACCTTTGACGGCACGGATGCCGCCGGACTGAATGTGCTCAGTGTGGGTGACGTGCAATTGGCGGGCGCGGTGCGCAACCAGTTGGGCGTGACGACCATCCAGTCGACCGGCGGCTCGCTTGTGAGCACCGATGCTTCGATCGTCGTCGATGTGGGCAGTGCGACCTTCTCGGGTCTGGGCGGACGGATCGGCGGCATGGGCACCGAATTCCGGGTCGATCAGACCCCAGGGTCCACCCTGACCGCGACGGCCCTCACAGGGATCGACCTGCGCGAGCTTTCGGGTGACATGAACGTCCTGACGGCCCGCACAACCGCGCGGGACAGCAATCCAACCCGCGCGGTGACCGGGGCGATCCGGCTGACCGCCGATGGTGCGATCCTCGGCTCGGGCGCTGGCCCCCATGTCGAAGGTTCGGCGATCGAACTGGTCTCGACGAATGGCACGATCGGCACCGCCTCGGCGCCTCTGTTGCTGCGCGAAGAGGGCCGTGGCCTGACCGTCCGTTCGCGTGGGAATGTCGATCTGATTGACGAGGCAGGCGACCTGAACCTGCGCGAGGTCACCTCGTCGCTTGGATCGGTCACGCTGTCGGTGACATCCGGCCTTGTGCTCGATGCCAACAACATCGAACGCCGCGACCTGCGGACCGAGGCAGAGCTGCTGGACCTGTGGTCGAACGACCTGGGCCTCTACGGGGATGCCGCCGTTGCGGCGCGCGCCGCCGAACAGGTGGCAGCACTCAAGGCCGAACGCGAACGCAGCTACCGCGCTTATTGGCAGGATCGCACCGATGCGGGCGGCGCGCCGCTGACCTTCACGCTGGATCCCGTGACCGAAGCGGCCCTGCGCGCCAACGGCTGGTCGGATGCCCGGATCGCGGCCTATGTCGCCGAACGGCAGGCACTTTACGCGCTCTGGAATGCGGACGCGGACCTTGACCCGGCCTACAGCCATGCCGTAACCGCCGAAGAGCGTGACGCGGTGCTCGAAGGTGCCACCTGGACACGGCAAGAGCTTGACTCTTGGCTGCGCGCGGGTCTGATCCGTGGCACCGGGGATACCAATATCCGCGTCGAAGATCCCAACATCCTCGCGGCTGGCGACATCACGTTGAATGCAAACGGCATCGGCGCCTTGCTTGAGCCCTATGTCGTGGGCAGCGACCGGGTCGAGGATCTGCGCATCCTCGCCGGGGCCGAGCGCAACGACCTCACCATCGACGGCACGCGGATCACCGTTGCCCGCCGCGATGACCTGAACATCGCCTTGACGGCGCTGGACGCCTCGGACCGGCCACTTGGCGCGCTGACCGTCGGCACCACCACCGGCAATATCTTCCTCGGCTCCGAGGCCCCGGTCTCGATCGCGCAGGTCGACACGACCGGCGACGTGGAACTCAAGGTGGACGGCACCATCTTCGACGCAAGCCCGCTTGGCCGTGTGGCCATAACGGGGCGCAACATCCTGCTGGAATCGGGTAATTTCGCCGCCATCGGAACACCGACGGCACCGCTGAGCCTGGATATCCTGACCGGCGGCAGCCTGATTGCGCGCGGCGGCACAGGGGTATTCCTGACCACGCTTGGCGATGCGCCTCTGGCCGAGATCTTCTCGGGCGGGCCGCTTGTGCTGCGGGCCGTAGGGCGGATCACCGACGCGGTCGCCACCGGCGCGGTGCGTGTGCGTGCAGCCGACATCACGCTGGACGCGACCGAGATCGGGACACCCACCGCGCCTCTGGTCGTCGAAATCACCGACCCTGCCGGGGCACTGGATCTGACCACGACGACGGGCGACGCCTATCTGACCGCCCAAGGCGACCTGCGGCTGGAAAACGCGCGGCTGGCCGTTGGTGGGCAGATCGCGGTGACCGGGGCGTTTGCCCTGATCGGTTTGGACACGATCATCTTTGCGCCCACATCCACGCTGGCTCTGATCGCGCACCAGGGTATCGACCTGTCGGCCAGCACCGGAACCGACATCGCGGGCGGCTCGCTGTTGCTGACGTCTGGCGGTGAGGCTGGCACCTTGGCCAAGCCGTTGCAGACCGTGCTGACAAACCTCGACATGACCCGCACCGGAACCGCGCCGACACCGCTTGTCGTGCAAGAGCGTGACGACCTGACCATCGGAACCATCCTCCAGACTGTAGCAGGCTCCGACGTGACGGTCACTGCGGGCGGTGCGCTCAGCATCGGCACAATCACGACACCCGCCAACGCGACGCTCACGGCGGCCTCCATCCTGAATGGGCGCATTGCCGCCGCGCGGATCAACCTCTTGGCCAACGGCACGCCCGGCGGGATCGGCACCGGAACCCGGATGGACCTGATAGCCGGCACCTTGCGCGCCCAGTCCGTCTCGGGCGACATCGTCCTCGGTCTGCGCAACCGCGACACCGATATCGAAATGATCGCTGCCGGCGGCGCGGGCCAGATCGACATCGCCGCGCCCAATGTCGCACTGACGCTGCTGGCCGGTCCCGGCATGACGACCCAAGGCGGCACCATCCTCCTTCGGGCCGGCGGGTTCGCGGCTCTGGCCGACATCCTGTCGCGCACGGGCGATATCGACCTTGACGCAACCAACGGTTTCTCGCTTGGGCAAAACGTGCTGGTCGACTCCAGCGGTGGGCCTGTCACCCTGAGCACCGCCGCGCTTCTGGCGATGGCGGAAGGCGCGCGCGTCCTCAGTGGCGCACCGGTCAAGATGACCGCACTCCGCCTCACGCAGGCCGCCAACAGCCTTGTCGACAGCCTAGGTGGCACGCTTGACGTGTCGGTGACGGGCGACATGGAACAGACCGCTGGATCCGCGATGCAATCGGGGCTCGGAACGATCCTCGTCGGTGTGGGCGGCGATCTGCGCCTCGCGCGCATCGAGACCCTGAACGCCACGGCGAACGCCCTCAACCTGACCGTGGGCGGCAGTCTGTCCATCGCCCCCGGGCAGGCCGGTCCGCAACTGCTGGCCAATGCCGATGGCGCATTGTCGACGCTGCGCTTGGGCGCGCTGGTCCCGGTCGGTCCCGATGGCCTCGGGGTCGCCCTTGATCTACTGGATCTCGACGTGACGACCGGGCCGGTGCATCTGAACGAGCGCGATGGCATCAACCTGCAACGCGTCATCGCGCGGGACGGCCTGATCGACATCTTCAGCAACGCCCTCATGCAGGTCGGCACGATCAGTGCGCTGGCCAGCCAGCCCGTCGTTCTGACCACCTTGCTTGGGGATCTCGTGTCCGATGGCGCGGTGATCTCCGGGTCGGACATCCGGCTGTTTGCCCTCGACGGGCGGATCGGCGGCACCACGGGCGGCACCACGGGCGGCGCCTTCAGCGCGGATATACCCGATGCCTCCACCCTCCATCTCTTTGCTCGCAATGACGTGACATATGCCGAAACCACGGGCAATCTGCGCGCAGGCTTTGTCCTGTCCGACCAGGGCAGCCTCGATGTTTCGGCACCGGGCAACATGACACTGGGCATTCTCGGCGCCAATGGGGATCTGCGCCTTGTCGCGGGCAATAGCCTGACCATCACCATGATCGGTGAATCGCGCATCGATCTTGCCGACGAGGTCGCTCTCCAACTGGTCAACCCGGATGTTTATGGCCTGCGCGAGGCGCGCTCGCCCCGCAACCTCGATCTTCTGACCCGCAATCTGGGCAGTGCCATCTGGGCAGGGCTGGTCGGCGGGCAACTCACCCTGGATCTTGTCGGGGACAATGTGGATGTCATGCTGCACGACGCCACCCCTGCGGATGGGCTCGACCTGACCATCGCCGATGCGGCACGTGGCCTTGCCGATCGGGCGCTCATCGCCTCGGTTGGCGCGGGCGTGCGCCCGTTCATCCCGGAAGGCCGGTATTTCGACAATCCGCGCCCGCTTCTGACCGATCGCAGCCGTATCTTTGGCTCCACCGGTACCCTGACCCTGACGACCGGTTACATCGGCTCCGGCGATGTCAGCCACGCGGGTCCGGTCCTGATCGGGCGGGACATCCGCATCGGCAACAAGGTCTGGTTCCGTCAGGGCACTTTCGACATGCTGGCCGAAACGTCCTACCAGTCGCTGTCGACGGTCGCGGATACGCAGGTTCTTGCGATCAATGCCGGGGTCATGACCTTCGACATCCGTAATGACATCACCCTCGATACCATTGCCGACGGATTTCCGATCGACGGATCGGGCGGCACGGTTATCGTGCTGAACCGCCGTCTCGGCGGCGTGGACCTGAACGGCGGGCAGGGCTTTGCCTTCGGCGTGGGCGTGGAAACCGGGATCCTTGGCTGGCCGCAGCGCCTGACAAGGCTCACGGCGTTGCACCCGTCCGAGCGTGACACTGCAGTGCGCCTGTCAAGCTTCATGCTGTCCGACGGCGGCGCGGACGAAGACGCGGAGGTGGCCCAACCCTAGTCGGGCCGCCTCTCTGCGCTTGTCCGTGCGGGGCTGTCTGCCGACGCCGCAATCAGGCCGGCGTCACGCCGGCTGCAGGTCCAAACGCACAAGCGTCTGGTTCAGAAGCATATAGGCAATCTCGCCAAAGGTGACGGGGCCGGTGAAGCCGCCCGTCGATTTGCCCTCCAACTCCCCGTAGAGATAGTTGAGGATGCAATTGCACGAATACTGCCCGTCGCCGCCCGCCCCCAACTGGCGCGCGAAGGCGTCGGCGTAATCCTTCAGCGGTTTGGCAAAGCGGTAATCGACACCCTCCATCACCGGGGCATAAAAGGCGACCTTGCCGCTCTCCGGATCGACACTCTGGACCGATACATTGATCAGCGCGCCCCCGTAATTGGCAATCAGCGGCAGCCGCGTATCGATGCCATTGTCCTGCAGATAGCCGGCCAACGGCGTTTCCACCCCGTCAATCAGCGCGCTTTGCGCGGCAAACCCGCTTTGCGTGAAGCGAAAGCACGGGGCGTCTGCTTCGTTCTGGTCAAAGATATTGACGATCTCGACCTGTGGGGTCATCCCGTCCTCCAGGGTCAGGTGCATCACAACGGCGGCATCGTCATGCGCCTCGCCCGTGGCCCCGTCAAACACCTTGGGCGACACGCGTCCGATATCGTCCAGATGCACGCCCGAAATCCAACCGACCAGCGGTTGATTGAAAAAGCCCGTATAGCTGGGACCATCCACCGCAAAGACCGAATGTGCCTCGCTGAAGGCGGGGATCAGGATAAAGGACATCCCGCCCGTCGCATAGCCTTCGGCGATGCGGGGCAGGTCGTCTGCGGCCAGAACCTTGATATTGGCCTTCGCCGCCTCGGGCAGGGTGGTGCAATACAGCCGGTCGCGGATCACGGCCCCGCCTGTGTCCGTGACGAAATAGACCGAGGTGCCTCCGATCCAGTTGCCCTTGGGCAGTTGCGCCAGAAGCGATTCATCGCCCGCAATGGTCATGACCGCACCCGAAGTGATCCGGGCCGCTGCGGCGTCAACAGAAAGAAGTTCGTTTTTCATTGGGATGTCCGTCTGGTTCAAATGTGGGAAAGATCGTCGGCGGCATATGCGTTGGCGCGGGCGAACTCGATCAATTCGGCGACCTTGGCGTCGATCAAAGAGGGGTTGTTCCGGGCCTCGATGCGCAGGCGGCCCAGCAGGATGCGGGTGGCCAGCTTGGCGCCGTCAAGATTACGGTCCGATTGGATGAGCGCCTTCATCGCGCTCGCAGTTGGTAGTGGCATGGTGTGTCATGACCTTTTGTTTGGTTCGTTCGCGCGTTTCCAAACAGACAAACGGCCGGGCCTGTCCGGGATTTACCAAACCTGTGAAAATGTCGCAGATCGTCCGCCTCTGTCTGACGCAGATCAATGATGCCCGGACCATGCCGCCCTAAATTCGCGGTATGGTCTGGCTTCTTGTTGTTCTGCATCTTTTCATCGGCGCCACCCTCGCGGGGGTGGGGCTTGTTGCGGCCTTGGTCATGGGGCTGGACAGCATGTGGGCTTTGGGCGGCGCGGTGCTTGCCGGGTTCGTGCTGGCCTTTCCGGTGTCGTGGGTCGTGGCGCAGGCCATGCGCGACGGATCGTGACATGGATCAATGCAGGCGCATTGCAGCCGGGCTAACACTCTTCCAACGCGCGACCAACCACGCACATGAGGTTCGACATGCTCCGCCTGGGACTGATCCTTTATCTTTTCATCGGCACAACTTTCGCCGGTTCCGCCATGATCGCGGCGCTGGTCTCAGGGTATGACACGACGGTGCCTATCGTCGTGTCTGCACTGGCGGGGTTCGTTGCGGCAATTCCCGTGTCTTGGTTCGTGGCCCGAGGGCTTTATTCCGGGCAATGACCGACGGAATGTGTACGGGATGGACACAATTTCCGGCGTCAGGGCCGTGTTTGGTCCTGAACGCGCGTAGGTTTCGTAACAACCTTACACAATTTCAGGTCAGCCAGACCCGGATCGCGGCCTCGAATTCGCGGGGTTTCTCGGCATGCAGCCAATGGCCCGCACCGGGGATCTTGGCGAATTGGGCGTTGGGGAACAAGGCCTTGATATCGCTGCGATATTCGCGCTTCACATAGTCCGAATGCGCCCCCGACAGAAACAGCGCCGGCCCGTCATATTGCCCTGAAATATCGGGAAACGACATGATTTTGGGCATGTCCTCGGCCAGAACATCAAGGTTCAGGCGCCATTTTTTTGTTTTTATATCAAGGGATTGGGTGAAAAACGAGATCAGCGTGGGATCATCCACGACGTCTTGCAATTGCTCGGCCACGTCCGATCGTTTCTCGACGCGGCTCAGATCAACGGCTTTCATCGCATCGATATACTGTATCTGGGTGTGTGAATAGGCGACAGGCGCAATATCTGCCACGATCAGCCGGTTCACCAACTCGGGCCGCGTCAGCGCCAGCACCATCGCCGCCTTACCCCCCATCGAATGTCCTAGCACATCGTATGGTCCGTCAAGCCCGGCTAACACCTCGGCAAGGTCAGCCGCCATGTCGGGGTAGGATTGTGTTTTATACCAAGGGCTTAGCCCGTGATTTCGCATGTCCACGGCCACCACTTCCCGGGTGTCCGACAGCCGCTTCGCGATCACGCCCCAATT
>JALQUE010000091.1 GCA_023260815.1 Roseovarius sp. | reverse complement strand
GTTTTGGGCAAAGGTTACAAGCGGAACTTACAGCCTAGATACAGTTTTTAATAATTCTGGCGGCGGTTCTGGCGGTGTAACGGCAAGCCAAAGTCACAGCCTGACTACCACTTGGACAAAGTTTACACATACTGTGCAGCTTCCAGAAGTAACTGGTGGCACGACTGGTTCAGCAACATTCCTCCGTATGGACTTCACCTTTCCAAGAACTGAAGGTGCAGCAACAATTCAAATCACAGGCGTTCAACTCGAAGTAGGCGACACCGCCACGCCATTCGAGCATCGCAGCTACGGGCAGGAGTTGGCGCTGTGTCAGAGATACTGTTACGTTATAAATTACAACGCAGGAAACCCCATTGTTTTCCACGGATATTGGGGGACTTCGACAAGCTTTGAGGGCTTTATAGAGTTCCCTGTAACGATGAGGTCATCACCGTCACTGACAATACCCACAGTAGGCAGTTTGTATGCTCTTGAAAATGTAGGCGCCCTGCCCCTCGCCAACAACCGGTTTTCCCTTCCCGAGGGCGCGCCTGTCGACTATATGCCGCCACATGAGCACCAATCCACCCGATATGCGTCCCGACCTTGCCCGCGCCCGCGTGACCGAAACGCCGCGCAGCGGCCAACCCACGATCGGCATGGTCTCTCTGGGCTGCCCAAAGGCACTGGTTGACAGCGAGCGCATCCTCACGCGTCTGCGCGCCGAGGGCTATGGGATTTCACCAGACTATTCCGGCGCGGACGCGGTGATCGTGAACACCTGCGGTTTTCTCGATTCAGCCAAGGCCGAAAGCCTCGAGGCCATCGGCGAAGCGCTGGCCGAAAACGGCCGCGTGATCGTGACCGGCTGCCTTGGGGCCGAACCCGACTACATTACCGGTGCTCATCCCCGCGTGCTGGCGGTGACCGGGCCACATCAGTACGAACAGGTGTTGGATGCCGTGCATGCAGCCGTGCCGCCCTCGCCCGATCCGTTCGTGGATCTGCTGCCGGCCAGCGGTGTGAAGCTGACGCCGCGCCACTACAGCTATCTCAAGATTTCCGAGGGCTGCAATCACAAGTGCAAGTTCTGCATCATCCCTGACATGCGCGGAAAACTGGCCAGCCGCCCGGCCCATGCGGTGATCCGCGAAGCCGAGAAGCTGGTCGAGAATGGCGTGCGCGAACTGCTGGTCATCAGTCAGGACACCAGCGCCTATGGCGTCGACATCAAGCACGCCGAGGCCAATGGCCACCGCGCGCATGTAACCGATCTTGCGCGGGATCTGGGCGGCCTTGGTGCTTGGGTGCGGTTGCATTACGTCTATCCCTACCCGCATGTGCGCAACCTGATTCCCCTGATGGCCGAAGGGCTGGTGCTGCCGTATCTCGACATTCCGTTTCAGCACGCGCATCCCGACACGCTCAGGCGGATGGCCCGCCCCGCCGCCGCCGCCCGCACGCTGGATGAGATCGTCGCTTGGCGCAGCGATTGCCCCGACATCACCCTGCGCTCCACGTTTATCGTCGGCTACCCCGGCGAGACCGAGGACGAATTCCAGACCCTTCTGGACTGGCTGGACGAGGCGCAACTGGATCGTGTCGGCTGTTTCAAATACGAAAATGTCGCCGGTGCGCGCTCGAACGCGCTACCGGATCATGTCCCCGAAGATGTCAAACAGGATCGTTGGGACCGCTTCATGGAAAAGGCCCAAGCCATTTCCGAGGCCAAACTGGCCGCCAAGGTCGGATCGGTGCAGCAGGTCATCGTGGACGATATCGACGAGGACGGCATCGCCACATGCCGCACCAAGGGCGACGCGCCGGAAATCGACGGATGCCTGTTCATCGATGACGGCACCGAGGGGCTAAGCGTGGGTGACATCGTCAGTGTCGACATTGACGAGGCCGGAGATTACGATCTTTGGGGAACCCTGACGCCGCAGCGCTGAACCTGCCGCAGCGTCAGCGGGTTGTCCCCGTGCAAGACATGCCATCGTCGCTATGTTACTCTTTGCATGTCACACAGCAGGGATATTCCTCTTGTCCTACCCCGCCTACACGCGCGCCGAACGCATTGCAGATGCACTTGTGCATATCATTGGCATTTGCGCCGCAATCATCGGGATTTCGCTTTTGTTCGCGGTCTGGGCATTCACGATGGACGGACCGACGCTGGCTGCGACGATCCTCTATTGTGCTGCACTGATCCTCATGTTGACGGCCTCGGCGGCCTATCACATGGCCGCGCACACATCGGCCCGCCCGATCCTGCGTCGGCTGGATCATGCGGCGATTTACGTCAAGATCGCAGGCACATTCACGCCGCTGGCCGTGTTTCTCGGCACCGCTTTCGGATACGCGGTGGTTGCGATTGTCTGGATCTGTGCCTTGATCGGCGCCGGTACCAAGCTGATGACTGCGCCGGGCAAGATGACAACGGGGTGGATACCTTATGTGGCGCTTGGTTGGGCCGGACTGGCCTTGCTGGTGCCGTTGATCCCTGTCTTGCCGGGCCTCAGCCTTGCGATGATCGTCACGGGTGGGCTGCTTTATACTGCCGGAGTCGTGTTTTACTGCTGGGAAAGCCTGCGTTTCGCGAATGCCATCTGGCATGGCTTCATCGTCATCGCGTCGGGATGTTTCTTCATCGGGATCTCAGCGGCATTGGCGCAAAGCGGATAAGACCGCACACCGGGATGGGAAAGCCTAAGAAAGACCAACCGCGCGCCGCTTGCCCTTAACAGAAGGCGATCCCACGGTTAGGCTGGTCCCACGCAACCACCATGAGGCTGGCCATGATCCAAGTGCACACAACCTGCCCCGATCTCGATACGGCACGCATGCTGGCCAGCACCGCACTCGAGGCGCGTCTGGCCGCCTGCGCAAACATAACCCCCGGCATTCTCAGCGTATTTCACTGGCAAGGCCGCATCGAGGAAGAAACCGAGGTCAGTTTGACCCTGAAGACCAGGATTGCGCATCGCGCCAGCCTTGTGTCGCTGCTGGAGAACGAACACCCCTATGATCTGCCTGTCATCACCTGGCAGGAACTTGCGGCGGGATCGGATGCCGAGGCCTGGATTTCCGAGGAAACAGGCGGCGACTGACACGGCACGCAAAGCGGCGCACTGGACAGGAACCGGGTCTGGCATATGTCATCCCCTGTAAGGAGTACCAGATGCCCGACGACACACGCGTCCTCTTCAATGCTGATTGCCCGGTCTGCAACTACGAGATCAAGCATTACGCCACCTACAGCGACGCCCGCGGCCTCGCGATCAGGTTTGATGACCTGAATGCCTGTGACCTTGGGCGATACGGCGTGGACAAGGACACCGCCGCCCGCCGCCTGCATGTTTTGCATGACGGTCAGGTACATTCCGGGATTGATGCGTTTCTGGTCCTGTGGCGCCGGATGCCCCGCTATCGGCCCCTGGCCACGATCGTCGGATTGCCCGTCATTCGGCAACTGGCCGGCGCTGTTTACGATTATATCCTCGCGCCGGTGCTTTATGTCTGGCACCGCCGCCGGGTCATGCGCCTGAAAGCTGTGGACAAGGACACCTGAGACCCGACGACACGCAAGCCAATGCGCGGCCAGATCATCTAAGGTCAGGTCAAGTCAGCCCACCTTCATCCGATCGGCCAATGCGTTCAGGATGTCGGCGTGCGCGCAATGCTCGGGCGCGCGATTGGCCGCGCCGCCAAAGCTGGCCAGCCACATCTCACATTGCGCGACATGCTGGCATGTCCGGCACTTCGTGATCATGTCACTGTATCCCCGCGCGGACAGAAGGCCTTGCGCCAGCGCCTCGGACAGGTTCACATCCATCGCCCTTGCAACCGACCGGGTCAGCCAGAAATGCCTAGTCGGATCACCCAGATACGCGACGTGAGCGTTCATGACGTTTCCAATTCTTCCTCGTGGTCGAACGTCTCATTTCAGGCGTGCTTGCCTGCCTTCAGACGGTCAAAAAGCTCGACATTGCGGCATATCGCGGGCGGGTCATCCGCCCCGGCCTCATGCAAATCCAACCAGCTTTCGCAGCCACAGGGATTGCTGCAACCGGTGCAGTTGAGGACGGCATCACTGATCGTGTCGACTTCGAGCCAGCCCTGCATGAGCTTTTCTTCAAGATCGATCCCGATGGTATTGGCCATCCGGTCGACCAGTGCGGCATGTCGCTTGAGCGTGGTGGTTTCGGGCATCAGAGCCTCCATGTTGTGGCGCTCCTGATACGTGGACGCCTGACATGAGGCTAACGCAGCCCACCGCCCCAATCCTTGACCTGAGTCAAGCGGGCAGACCGCCCATGTCCGCAAGGTAGGCCCGGACGCAATCCTGAACGTGGCGGAACCTGTCACCGCCCAGATGTTTCCCGCCATACCAGCGCGTCACCACGATGATATGTCCGCGCAGGTTTTCACGCTCGAGCATGCGCAAGATCACCATGCCTGCCCCGGCCTCTCCGTCATCGCCCTTGAGGGGCACACCATCCTCAAGAAGAACAGCCCATGTGTTATGGGTCGCCTTGGCGAATTTCTTGTCTTTTTTGAGATCTTTGAGAAAGGCATCGACATCATCGCGGTTGCAAACGGGACCACCGGACACCGCGTATTTCGATCCACGGTCAACGATCACACCAAGAAGCTGCCGCATCACAACTGCGATGCGACACGCCGGACAGTTTCGATCCGCTGTGCATTCGGCGGGTGTGTTCCAAGGAACCGGTCGCCGGGATCCGGAATTTGGGTAAAGAACTCGGCCCCGCGCACAGGGTCGTAGCCCGCACGCTTGGTGATGACCGTCCCAAGCGCATCGGCCTCCAGCTCGAACTCTTTTGAATAGCTACGCGCGCCAACGGATGCGCCCAGATCCGACGCCGTGCGCGCCGCATCCCCCGTCGCCCCCGCCAATGTCGCCAACCCGCCCAGAAGGATCGCCCCGGCCATGGCGTTCTGCTGTTGGCGGGGGATGTGGCCAGCGATGTGATGGGCCGCCTCATGGCTCATCACGAAGGCAAGCTCGTCCTGGTTACGGACCTCGGCGATCATGGCCAGTGTAAAGGCGATGATCGGACGCCCGTCACGATCCAGCGTCTGAAATGCGTTTGGCGGCTGTCCCGGCCGGTCATCGACCACGATGCGGAAATCGCAATTGGTGCCCTGGCCGGTTTGCGCCGCGCAGAACTGCTCGGCCACGGGTTCGACCGTCCGGACCACGGCCACGAACTGATCCACCTTGGCGCGCGACGGCGATGCCGACGCTTGCGCAGGTGCAGCTTGCGGTGTGCCCGGCGCCTGTGGCGCAGGCGTAGACACGCACCCTGCAAGAACAGTCAGGCATAAAACGGCAATCCAGCGCATTGAAACCCTCATCATGTTGACCAGGCAAATCCTTAGCAGATTATCCGACGCCCTGCAGCCCCGATCACGGCAAGATGAGCATGGTTGCAAAGACCTGCCAAGTGGGTAGGCTGATCGCATGTTTTCGATTGAACATGAATTCGACTCGACCGTCATCACGCTTGTGGACGACGCCCCCGCCCCCCTGCAGGAGGACGTGGTCATCAACGCTTTTGAGGAATGCGTCACCATCGAGCAATACGACCCACGGACCGACAGCATGCAGAAAATCACGCTGTCCATGACCCAATTGCGCGATCTGGGTGCGGCGCTCAATCTGCCCGAGGGGGTTTATACGCTCAACACCCCAAAGCGGAACGGCTGATCGACGTCCCCCCCGGAAAACAGGGGCGCGCCGTCGGGGTTGACCCTGCGCGCCACTCACACGACATAGATATCCAGACTGTCACAGCACCGGGATGACCATGCCAGATCGCAATCAAGCCGCCCTCGATTTTCTTCTGTGTCGGCGGTCCCGTCCCGCCAAGACCCTTGGTCTGCCGGTCCCTGACCGCAACGCGTTACATCCGATCCTGACAGCCGCGGCACGGTCGCCCGATCATGGCAAGCTTGAGCCGTGGCGGTTCATCGTGCTTGAACGCGCGGCGTTGGACAGGCTGGCGGCGTTGGCAGAGGCGCGGGGCAAGTCACTGGGCCGCGATGAGGCCGACGTGGCCAAGGGGCGCAAGCAGTTTGACGACAGCCATCTTGCGGTCGCGGTGATCGAAGTTCAAAAACCCTCGGAGAAGATACCCCCCATAGAACAGACCTATTCTGCCGGGGCGGTCTGTCTTGCGATGCTGAACGCGGCACTGGCCTCGGGTTGGGGCGCCAATTGGCTGAGTGGGTGGCCTGCCCATGATCGCGGTTTTGCAGAGGTGGGACTGGGTCTTCAAAGTCACGAGCGCGTCGCCGGATTCATCCATCTGGGCACTGAAACATCCGCCCCGCCAGAGCGCCCGCGCCCGGATCTGGACGCGATTACAACATGGATGTCGGAATGATTTTTACGTCTTTTTTCAAGGCATTGGCGCAATTCAGCGATCCGCGGTTCCGCAAGGTTCTGTGGCGCGGCATTGGCCTGACGCTGCTGTTGCTCGCGGCCATCACCGCGTTGCTGGTGTGGGGCGTTGGGTGGCTGGTCGGGGATGCGGTGACGCTGCCTTTGGTGGGGGAGGTGCAGTGGGTCGATAACGTTCTGAGCTGGGCCTTTCTGGCGTTGATGATCGTCTTGTCGGTGTTCCTCATGGTGCCGGTGGCGTCGGCGTTCGTGTCGATGTTCCTGGATGGCATCGCGGAGGCGGTGGAGGACCGGCATTATCCCGGCTTGCCCAAGGTGCAAGGCCCCCCGCTGAAGGACGAGATTGTCGACGGGGTGTCGGCGATGGGCGTTTTGATCGCGGCGAATATCGTGGCGCTGGTGGTGACACTGGTGCTGCCGATCGCCGGATTGCCCTTGTTTTATGCGGTAAACGGCTTCCTTCTGGGGCGGGAATACTTCACCGTGGTGGCCATGCGGCGGATCGGGAGGCGTGCGGCGAAGGACATGCGGCGCAAGCATGGGGCGCTGATCTGGATGGCGGGTGTGCTGATGGCGGTGCCGCTGACCGTGCCGATCCTGAATCTGGTGGTGCCGATCATCGGCGCGGCGACGTTTACCCATATTTATCACCGGCTGGACAAGCGCCGGGGCGAATCGGAGCAAGCCATTGGTTAACCTGACAAAACCCGCTTCGGCTTCGCGTCGGCATTACGTCGGTATCCCGTCGGTATCGGCCACCGAAATCGCCACGGTTAACGCAGCGCGCGCGTAAGGTCCGTACGAAACACGCGCCGTTCAGGACGAAACCGAAAGCGATTGTACTTTTGGCAAACCCTCTGATCAGCCCTGCTTGAACCAAACCAAAGCTGCGCCCACAAGGAAAATCGCGCCTATAATGCGTCCTTCGCCGGTGGTCACATCAGTACTGTCAAAGAAAAAGCCACTAAACTCCGGTGCTATCCAAGACATCAGACCTGCACCGAGAAAACCGCTTGCAACAGCCCTATTATTCATTTGAATTCTTGTCGTCTGGCATCTGCTTTACTATTTCCTTGAGGAACTCTTCGAAGCGATCTTCGTGGTCGTCCGACCTTAGCTGGCGGGCGGCTTCTTTGAATCTATCAAGTTGGGTGTTCGGCTGATCCGGCAAGCGGCAATCTCCCTTGTGCCGCTGGTTGCGGTTCGCGGATCAAAAGCAAAGGATTGCCAACCTGCCCACTTCTCCCAATCAATTTCGCATCGAACGTCTCAAGCGCATCAGCTCCCAGATGAATAGCTGTTGCGACATGAATGGCGTCTTTTGGCTTGATACGATTGTCCCACACAATGATTTGCGCCGCTTCTGCCAACTTTCGAGACACGTTGTAAACGCGGATATAGCTGCGGCGAAAGAACTTCTGAACCAACTCGGCTTTTTCTTTCTGAAGCCGAGGCTCGCCCCTCATCCACAATACCTCTGCGAGTGTCAGTGCAGACGTAACAATGAGCACTTCGCCGCGTTCTGCGCGCTGTAATACACCGTCACATTTCTCCACCTGTCCTACCTCAGCGTGGAAGTGACTCAAAAAACAAGCACTGTCCCAATATATCTTCTCGACAGTCATGCTCCGGCCATAATCCCTCTTACTTCGTCCGCAGTGGGCAGTTCGCTATCTTCGGGCAACACATCAATGACCTGAGCTTCAATGCTGATTGGCGTCCCATCGCGTCGATAATGAATGCGGCCCTCAATTTCTACTCGCTTACGAAAGCTGCCCAACACGTGATCAATCATTCGCTCTGGAACAATGCAATTTATTGCCCTTGGATAGAGGAAGTCCTTTACACGTATTTTCAAGGAGCCGGAGGCATCTTGAATAGCTTCGAGCCTGCCTTCAATAGTTCCAAAATCGTGATAATCAGTTTCCCAGTCTTCTCGGATTATTTTCGCAATACCGACGCCAATCCCAATTGGCTTCCTTTTCACCCAAAGGTTCACGCCCTTTCCGTTCTTATGCTTAGACACGAGATCGGATAGGCTCTTGAGGTGATTTATCGCCTTTTCGGACAAGCCCGCGCCTGCAATGTCACCTCTGGCCAATGCGACGGGGCCATATCCCGCCATGTTGTATATCATTGCCAATCTAGACTGCGGAGCGCCTACGTTTGGTTCGACGCCGACTAGGGCGCTCCCTTCGCGAACGCGAACAGTCCAAGATACATCTGCGCCATCGCCTTTTTGAGCATCTGTTATCTCTGCAACATAGCCCATAAAATTCCTTACAGCCGCAATAAATTCCTCGGGGGACAGGTCGTCACCCAAGTCAATAGTGAGGTCTGTAGGTATCTGATCTGGCGTGGCCATGCGTGGAACTTTTTTGCTCTTTTAGTGAAGATGCTACGCGTCCAATGAAGCCCTGTACAGAACTCGTTTTCCTAAAATGCCAACCAATGCGGCATTGGTCGGCCCAAATCATCTAAGCTATTTGCCTTACGATTGTTGCAACGAAACTCAAATTCCACAACGTAGTGATATAGATGTTTTTTGCTGCAATTCAGATAAAAGCCCTTCATGCCGCGCTTGAAGAAGTGGAAATAGCCTTCAATCGCGTTGATGTGACAGTCGCCGCAGGAATATACGGCTTGTTCTAAACGGACATGGTAGACCCCTTAACTCTATGAATTAGAGCTAGATATTCGCCTTGGCTTTGATCCGCAGGAGAGAAGTGGAGCCGGTTCTTGCAGCACAAGTATTTGTGACCATGCCACCCTATGAGACTCCTGCCGGCAGATACCTAGGTGTGGTGCACTTCCAGAAACTGCTGCGTTACCCGCCGAGCGAGCGTCTAGGAACCCTTCTGGATAGCGAGCAAGAGCCAATCGATGCCCACACACCGATCGGACAGATTCACCGTGACCTTGCAACTTATGACCTCGTGGCACTGCCAGTAATTGATTCCGAGCGCCACCTCATTGGCGCGGTAACGGTGGACGACGTCCTCGATCATCTGCTTCCGGATGACTGGAGAAGTGAGGAGGAGAGCTAATGGCTAGAAACCAATCTCAGCTGGAGCGACCTCTTGGCAGGCGGAGCCTCTTCCGTATGCCGTATCTGAGCCAAGAGACGGTAGGTCGGATCTCGGAGCGGTTTGCCCGTGCAATGGGAACCGGAGCTTTCCTGATCGCGATGACGGTCTTCGTAGCGCTCTGGCTGACTTGGAATACCCTGGCTCCCACCGGAGCCCAATTTGATCCCAGAGCACTGAACTTCACGCTCCTCACGCTCATCTTGTCGCTTCAGGCCTCTTATGCCGCTCCGCTGATTTTGTTAGCTCAGAACCGCCAGGACGATCGGGACCGGGTCAAATTTGAGCAGGATCGCCAGAGAGCAGAGCAGAACCTTGCTGACACCGAATACCTCGCACGTGAAGTCGCAGCGCTCCGCCTGGCGATTGAAGAGGTAGCGACCCGTGACCATGTCCGGGACGAGGTGAGGCAAGCGATGGCCGAGCTTCTAGAAGAGCTCAACAAGCCAAAGCGCACAAAGAAAACCAAATGAGCGAAAAGGCGCTTGCGGCTCTGAGCAAGGTCATTGACCCTGAACTCAGAAGGCCCATCACAGAGTTGGGTATGGTCGGAAAGCTCACAGAGGCTAACTCGTCAATAACCGCAGAGATCACATCAAGGCTGTTCAAAGACTAAGGTGTACATTTTAAGTCCTTTGTAATAGTAGCATAGATCCGCTATTTGGTAATTTCGATAAATACCCATATACGTATGTTTAGAAAATTAATTTTCATAATGATCCTGGGTGTGACCGCACAGGCCTCGGAATTGACTCACGAGTTCAAAAACCCGGCATTCTCGGGCAATGGCTACAGCACCCACGTTCTATCCATCGAGCAACTGCGATACAGCAGGAAGAACGATGTGAGGGACGAGCAGAGAAGGCTGGAGTCCCAAGCAAAAAGAGATGAAGAAAACACCACGATCAACAAATTCATCAAGAACGTTGAGTCAAGGATATATGCCAACCTGTCCAAACAGTTGGTGGACAACATGTTCGGAGAAAGTTGCTCGGGCGAGTGTCCCGCTCAACAGGACCAAACCTCACTACACGTTGCCTGTTCTAGGCCTTCCCAGAACAGCCCCCAGTCTGATTGAGGGAACCCACGTCCAGGTAACTGCAGCAGGTTACACAAAAGACAACAAAAAGAAGCTAGA
>JALQUE010000015.1 GCA_023260815.1 Roseovarius sp. | reverse complement strand
GTCTCACCGCTGAGCATGACAGCGTCTGCCCCGTCCAAAACAGCATTTGCCACATCGGAGGTTTCTGCACGGGTTGGAACAGGGGCATCAATCATGGATGAGGCGCCGCAATCAATCAAAAAGCTGGTTTGTTTGGCAGCGACATGGAAACAGGTGTTAAAGCGCCCACCACTGCCAAATGCGTCTCCGGTGCCCACGAAAGTGATCCGCATTTGTGGCCTTTCCTTGATTTTCACCTTCGAGAGATACAGTGCGGGCAATGTATGTTTGTCAATTGACCAGTTACTGAAAAGCGTCAAATTTCCCAATAAATTTTTGATATATTTATTAAATTTTCGGATCCCTGCTCAATGAGTGCAGCGGTGCAGGAATCTACATGGAGACGTATATTCCAAATATTAGAATGCTGTGCTGTATTTCAGAATATAGTTGCTGAATATCAAGCGTTCTGCTATTCAGTCATCAATTCTAAATAATGGGATGATTATGGACTCGACCGTTGTAAAAGCCTTCTCCCTGCTTGAGCTTCTCGCCAAAAGCGACGAGCCGCTCGGAGTGACTGATCTGGCTGGCAGGCTCGATCTGGGCAAAAGCAACGTCCATCGACTTTTGCAAACCCTTGTCGCGCTCAACTATGTCCAGAAGACAGACGGAGCTGGATACATCGCAACGCTCAGAATGTGGGAGTTTGGCAGCAGCATCGTGTCACGCATCGTCTTGCGCGACGTGGCTCAGCCACACATGCGACGCCTGTCAACTCTCACCAAAGAGGCTGTTCACCTCTCGCAATATGAGCACGGCGAGGTGATCTACCTTGACAAGATCGAAAGCAAGGAACCGGTGCGCGCCTACACGCAACTCGGTGGGCGCGCACCAGCCTATTGCACTGCCACCGGCAAGATCATCATGGCCTACCTCTCCGAAACCGAAATCCGTCAGGTCTATGAAACGGTGCAGAAATGCACACCGAATACCGTAACGGACGTGGACGCGTTCCTTGCCCAATGCGCCGAGGCCCGGCACCGGCGCTACGCGCTCAACACCGGCGAATGGCGCTCGGACGTGATCGGTCTCGCTTCTCCTATCGCGGATCGGAGTGGCGCGGTTGTGTCGGCAATCGGCATCTCGGCGCCCGCAGGTCGTCTCGGGGCGGACGATATCGAACGCTACGCGCCAGAACTCGTGGACGCGGGTCGCGACATTTCACGGCAACTGGGGTGCGCGACGGAACTTTGGGAAAGGCTGGGGGTCTAGTGCCACGGCGCGATGCAGGCGCCGATAGCCGAATGATCACTCAAATATCAAGGATTGAACGATAATATGTCCTCATTGAATGCCATCAAAGTCATCGAGTTTTGCGAAATCGCAGCCGGCCCCTTCTGTGGGATGCTGCTGGCTGACATGGGTGCGGATGTGATCAAGGTCGAACGTCCGACCGGCGACGCGATGCGCACCTGGCCACCCCTCTCCGAAGGTTACAGTGAGAATTTTGCCTCGGTAAATCGCGGCAAGCGTTCAGTATGCCTGAACCTCAAGGACGCGGGCGACGTTGCCCATGCCCGCAATTTGATCCTCGGCGCGGACGTTGTTCTTGAGAACTTTCGTCCCGGCGTGATGCAGCGTAACGGTCTGGATTATGAGTCCATGTCCGCGCAGAATCCGGGGCTGATCTATTGTTCAATTTCTGCATTCGGCCAGACCGGACCACGCTCGAAAGAGGGCGGCTTCGACCTGACCATGCAGGCCATGAGCGGCGTGATGAGCGTGACGGGCGAGCCCGGTGGCGCCCCCGTGAAATGTGGCGTGCCCCTGTGCGATTTCGTTTCCGGGCTTTACGGTGCGTATGGCATCGCGGCGGCCCTCAATGCCCGTGCGACCACCGGCAAAGGCCAACATATCGACGTGTCCATGCTCGGGGCAACGCTTGGTGTTTCGGCGCTCCAGACCAGCGAATTCTTTGGCACGGGCCGCGCGCCGCGCAAGCTTGGGTCGGCCCATCCGCGCAATGCGCCCTATCAAGCGTTCGAGGCTGCGGATGGCCATTTTGGCATGGCGGCAGGTAACAACAGTCTCTGGGCTTCGGTATGCCGCGTTGTCGGGCGCGAAGATCTTGAAACAGACCCAAGGTTCATAGATCCCACGACACGGGCGCAGAACCAGGAAGAATTGCGAGACCTGCTTGAGGCGATCTTCCGCACCAAACCGATCGCGCACTGGATCACTGCCTTCAGCGAGGCAGGTGTGCCTTGCAGCCCTATCAACACCTACCCCGAGGTTCTGCAGGATCCGCAGGTGGAACATATGGGCTGGGTGCAGAAGATCGAATTGCCGAACGGTGTGAACACCCAGACCTTCGGCCCGGTTCTACGCATCAACGACCAGGCGCAGTCGGTCACCCGCAGGCCACCTGGCCTCGGCGAACATACCGAAGAAGTTCTTGGGCAGCTGGCAGCAAGCGGCGAGGCTTAGGTGGACGTGATGGACTCACTCGAACCCAAGCTTCTTGTAGAGCAGCGGGATGACGTGCTCACCCTCACGTTCAATACACCCGACAAAGCGAACGCGCTGGCGCCGGACGTCGTGGAACACTTCATCGAGGTTCTGGACTCAGCCGAGGGCGTGCGCCTCGCGATCATCCGTGGCAACGGGAAACATTTCTGCGCCGGTTTCGATTTGTCCGGTCTCGAAGACATGTCTGACGGTGATCTTCTGTGGCGTTTCGTGAGGATCGAGCTGCTTTTGCAAAAGGTCCACAAGGCCCCATTCCCGGTCGTCGCGCTGGCCCAAGGCCAGGTAGTCGGTGCCGGGGCGGATCTTTTTGCCGCCTGCTGGCGGCGCGTGGCAACCAGTAACGCAAAATTTCGAATGCCGGGCTGGAATTTCGAGCTGGCGCTCGGCACCCGGCGGTTGGCGCAACTGATCGGAGTTGAGGGCGCACGCGACATGCTGATCGACACACGTGGCGTGCCGGCAGAGGAGGCCGGCACCCTTGGATTAGTGACAGACATCGCAGAGCCCGAAGACTGGCCAGCACTGACAGATCGCCTCGCGACTCGCGCTCGGAGCCTTCCTGAATTCGCCACTCGGGAAATGTTCCGGCTGACAAGCCAAGACACCGACGATCTCGACCTCGCGGCAGTGGTTCGCACGGCTGGCAGGCCGGGGCTCAGGGATCGCATTCTCGCTTATCGCCGGCTGATGGAAGCCCGAAACAAAGAGAAACGCGCGGCATCACCTGCACGGGGATAACGCCGCCAATGCAGATACATCGCACGGCGTGACGCTGGACGATGTCGTGAATGCCCCGGAGGAGGGGCAAAGGTGACGGGCCTCGCCCGCCACGAAACAGAGGAGGAGACCATATGACCAATACATTGCTGAAATATGCCATCTCGGGCACCTTTGCCGCCCTGATGAGCACATCCGCCATTGCTGAAGAGATCAAACTCGAAAAGCCCGCAGGCTTCGGCAACCGCCCCTTGACGATCATTGTGCCCTATGGAGCCGGTGGTGGATCTGATCCAGCTGTCGCGCGCTATGGTCAAGGCAATTGAAGAAGAGACAGACCTGACATTCCAGATCGTCAACAAGCCCGGCGGTGGTGGAACGGCCGCCATCCCAGACTTCATGATCGCGCCCGCAGATGGCCATACCATCATGCAGCATATCGACACCGCCGTCGCCGCCTATGCCAAAGGCGACATCCGGGAAAATCCGGCAGAAGACTGGATCCCGCTCTGCACCACACAGATCACGTTCAGTCAGATCTATATCCGTCCCGAAGAGGACCGCTACACTGACTGGGACAGCTTCCTGGCCTATGCCAAAGAGAACCCGGGCAAGCTTTCGATGGGACTGCTGGGTAAAGTCGGCTCCATGGAACTTGTGACGATGCGACAGATCTCGGAAGCTCTGGATCTGGATCTACGCCAGGTGACATTCGACAAGCCTGCGGAAACCTATGGGTCGCTGATTGGCGCGCAGGTTGACGTGCTCTTCGAACAGCCCGGCGACGTCCGCAGCTTCCTCGATGCCGGTCAGATGAAGCCAATCCTGACAATTCTGAACGAGCGCCCCGCAGCCTTCGCCGATGTTCCGACACACCGCGAAGTCGGCGCCGATTTCGATCCTCTGACGCGCTTCCGCGGCTTTTACGTGAAGGCACCGAAACCGCTTTCGGGAGGCGCCTGCGCCATGAGGAGGGTCCAACCGGCGTCGACGAGACGTTGCGTCTCGCCCTTCACGTCGTCGGACCAGACGCCGATGTGGTGCGCTCCAGGAGCGTCGCGGCCGTCCCAAATCGACCCTGGTGCTCCTTCGAGCAGTTCCACGTGTATGGGCCCTTCAGCCGAATATGTGAAGCGCAACGGAATCGTGGTCGCTCCGACTTCGGGTAACCACACGTTCTGCTCCCTCTCCTGGAGCGAACACCACGAGATCCCGAGCGAGTCACCCATCTCGTCCATCGCCGACCCGATGTCGGGAACGCGAACGCCGACGTGATAAGCGCGGGTGAAATCGATCATGGTCCGGTCAGATCCTTCGCTCGCGGCCTTCCCAGTACGGAGCCCGCAGGGGCGCCTTCTGGATCTTGCCAGTGCCGGTTCTCGGTATGGCGGCCACGTAGTCGACCGATCGTGGCGCCTTGTACCCCGCCAACAACCCGCGACAGTGAGTGATCAGGTCGGCCGACAGTTCGTCGGAAGCCGACTCGCCA